>CAZNZH010000063.1:0-12961 GCA_964577445.1 uncultured Myxococcales bacterium | reverse complement strand
GCCGCCAGGTGCTGAATCGCCTCTTTGGTCTTGCCGGCCTGGGCGAACGCGACGGACAGGTTGAACAGCGTGTCCGTGCGCGACGCGTCACGCGAGAGCGCGTCGTTCAGGTGCGCGATGGCGCCGTCGTTCTGGTTGCGCCGCAGCTCCAGCACCCCGAGGCTGTTGAGCAGATCGGCGTTGCCGCCGTTGTGCCGCAGCCCGGCCTCGTAGACCGCGCGCGCCGCGTCGTCGGCGTCGTGGGCCTCATACATGTTGGCCAGCGCGAGGAAGGGCCGCGCGTCCTGCGGCGCGATGGCGATGGCCTCGCGCCACGCGGCGTCGGCGTCCTCCAAGCGGCCGAGCGATTGCAGCGCCTCGCCCTTGAAGAACCAAGCCGCCGCCATGTTCGGGTCGACCGCGATCGCGCGATCGAGGTACGCCAACCCACGCTCACCGTCGCCTTCGGTCGTGCGCAAGCGGCCGAGCTGATACAGGACATCCGGGTCGGTGGGCGCCAGCTTCTCCGCTGTCTCGAAATGCGCCAGCGCCTGCGCCGTCTCCTGGCGGTGGTAATGCAGCACCAGGCCAAGCTGGTAGTGGGCCGTCGCGTTGTTCGGGTCCAGCCGGGCGGCGCGGGCGAAGTTCGACTGGGCCGTCCCCACGTCGCCGCGCTCGAGCGCCGTGACCCCCTGGTTGACCAGCGCGATCGCGTCTGTCTTCGCCTTGTCACAGCCTGCGCTGCCGACCAGGAGCGCGGCCAGTGCGACGCAGAGGAGCAGCCGGTGCCGAATGGCTCCGGTGCGAGTCCCATGGCCGCTCGGAGACTTCTGCATGATCAGCGCGTCTTCAGGTGAACGGGATACGAAACCTGAACGATGCCGCCGTCCTTGGGAGACGGGAAGCGCAGGCGACTGACCTTGTTCCGGATGCACTCGAGCATCACGGCGTCGTTGATTGCGCCGCTGTCCGGGGTCGCGGAGGGGCCGTCCACGCGGCCATTGGGCAGAATCACGAACTTGAGCGTGACCTTGCCGCGCAGGGTGGCGGTGCGCCCCAGCGCGTCCTGGTAGCACCACTTGATGCCGCCCATGTTGCGCCGGATGATCTGCTGAACGGTCTCACGGTCCAGCTTGCCGCTGACCGAAGCGTTCGACGCGATCGCCACCGGCACGATGTCGCGGTTCACGAGGCCGATATCGCCCACACCGCGTCGCGAGTCCTTGCCGAGGGTGCCGCCCATCACGCCGCCGGGCCCGCCGCCGGGCCCGCCGGGGCCGCCCACCGAGCTGGCGCCCGCGAAACCACCCGTCGCTCCGAGCGTACCGCCGAACGGGTCGATGGCGCCGCCGCCCGCGAGGGTGTCGCCCTCATCGGAGATGGACCCGAGGGCGGTGATGACCTTGCCGTCGTGCATCAGCGGGTTCTGATCCGTCTCGGCCAGAAGCGAGCTGAGCAGGCCGGAGTCTTCGTTGAGGACCTTCGCGGCGCCAGCGGTCATCGCCATCTCGCGAGCCGCCTCCTTCTTCTCCTCGGGCGACGCGTCCGCCAATTCGTCAGACTTCCGCCGCTCTTTGGGCGTGAGCTTGTTGAGCAGCTCGTCGCTCGGGCGCTCGGAGGGCTGCGGGACCTCGCGGTCTGAGGCCGCCAACTCCTCGTCTTTCTTGTCGCCCTTCTTCGTCTCCTCGGGCTTCGTCTCTTCGGGCTCGGGCTCCTCTTCCTTCTCGAGCTCGGCGATCTTGATGACGTTGATCAGCCGCTTGGCGCGTGCCGACGGGTCCATCTGGCTGCGGAGCTGCTCTTCCGGCATCAAGCTGAGGAAGACGAGGAACGCGATGTGTACGATGGCGGAGAGCGCGACGTAGATGTGCGGCGTGTAGTCGATGGAGCCGAGCGGGCTGACCCGTGGGCGCGCCGGCATCTTCCCGTAGCTGACCAGGATGATGAACTCACCCAAGCGCAGGCGGGCACGCATCGGGCCGTCGATGATCAGGTGATCGCCGTCCAGCTTGCCGTCTTTGGCCAGCTCGCCGATGGGCATCACGCTGTCGCCGATCAGCACGTCGCCCTGAAGCGCCGGGTTCGCGAGGTTCAGGCCAAACTTGCCCTTTCGTTCGTCGATCAGCGTGTACGACCGGACCCCGAGCACCTCCTCGGGCAGGGTGAAGCGGCAGCCGCTCACCTCGCCGACCTTCACGGGGCCGGGCTTACGGAAGTGCTCGATGGAGAGCACGGTCTCGCCCCAGAGCAGCGCTATCTCAAGGGCCCAGCCCTCGTTGGGGTCGTCGTCCTGCGCGTCGGCGTAGAACGTATTCTCGCCGAGGCCTTGGATCTCCTCGCCGGGCCGCGAAGGGCGACTCGAGCTGAGGCCCTCGCCCTCCCCGGTTTCGCGCACCGCGCCATCGAGATGCACCACCAGCGTGGTGTTGCCGATGAGAACGCGGTCGCCGTCCGTCAAAGCGAGCTGCGTGACACGCTGCCCGTTGACGTTGACGCCGTTGGTCGAGCCCAGGTCTGTGACCCGCCACTCACCGTTCTCGCGACGCTCGATGACCGCGTGCTTGCGCGACACGTTGATGTCGTCCAGCCGCAAATTCGACGTCGACAGCTTGCCGACGTTGATGATGGGCCGGTCAAACGTGACCTCGCGGAGCAGCTTTCCGCCGTGGTACAGGCTGAACGAGATGGATGAACTATCTTGCGCCATGGGAGGCGGCTCCTCTCGGTCCGGTCTGGTCAGATATCTTCCGCGGAACGGACGATTTCGTCGACGAAATCGAGTCGAACCGTAATCAGACTGGACATACGCCCTCGACGAAGCCCTTCCACCAGCAAGCTGTTGGGCTTGAGGTAGTCGGTGGTGACGTCATCACCTTCGAAGTCGAACACCTGAGGTTCAGCGGCTACGGCGGGGGCGGGTCCCGCGGCCGGAGCGTCTGCCGCGAAGGCAACGGGCGCCCCGAGTAGCAAGGGCAGCGTGGCTGCCAGGGTAAACCGCTTAAGCATGGTCCTCATGTGCACGTCCTCTGGTGGGAGGGAGTCACTGCGTCTGTCGTGTGCCGCAATATATTCCAGTCTGCGCGCGCGCGCCAGCCGGTAAGGGCGCGCGCTCCTGATTGTCCCGACACCGGCGGACTCCTGGAGTTCCCGTCGGAGGTGCCTGGCGACCGGATCGCCGTGATATGATCACCGCCTTGTCAAGGTGTCCCGTCCCCGACCGGCGCGGAGCCCGGGCCGGGGGCGGGCGAGGGCGAGGGCGCCGGCGTGGGCGAGGGGGCGGGCGTGGGCGAGGGCGCCGGCTCGGCCTGTCGCGACTTCAGGATCATCTCAATCGTCTCGACGCGCTTTTTGATCTCGGTGTACTTCGGGTGCTTTCGATCGATCTGCCGCAGGTAGTCCGAGCACGACGCCAGCGCCTGCTGCCACTTCTGCGTGTACTGCTGGTGCAAAACGCACAGGTTGTAGACCGCTTCCGGCGCCTCCGGGCGAATCGCCAGCGCCGCCTCGTAGCCCTTCTGGGCCTCGTCGTAGCGCTTGAGGCCGCGCAGCGCCACCGCGCGGCTGATCATGACCATATAGTCATCAGGCTGGACAGCGAGCACCTCATCGAAGCGCTTCAGCGCCGCCTCGAAGTCGCCATAGGCCAACTCCAACGCGGCGAGGTTGAGCTTGGCGTCGACCAACGACGGGTCTTCGGCCAACGCGCGCAGGAAGCTCTCGGTGGCGTGACGGGCATCGTCCTTCTTGAGGTAGATGAGGCCCATCATGTTGTGCAGCGCGGCAGCGTCGGGGCGCCGGTCCAGGGCGTTGCTCGTGATGAGCCACGCCTGATCCACCAGGTTCTGCCGGAAGTACGCCACGGCGAGGTTGAGGTACGCGTTCATGTTGTCGGGGTCACCGAGCAACACGTTGCGCGCGTGGCGGATCGCGCCCTCGTAGTCGCCCGCCGCCATGGCGATCCCGGCGAGCAGGTTGCGCGCCTCGGGCTGGTAGCGGTTCTGCTCGACGATGGACTCGAGCGCCCGCGTGGCCTCCACGGTCTTTCCGTTCTCAAGATCGAGCTGGGCCAAGCGCGCGCGGGCCGGCGCGTAGTTGGGGTCGACCGTGAGCGTGGTGCGCCAAGAGGCCTGGGCCGCGGCGCGATCGCCCGACATCTTCTGAAGCAGCCCCAGGTTGTACCAGCCGTAGACCAGCTTCGGGTCCGCCGCGACGGCCTGCTTGAGCTTGGCGATGGCCTCCCCGCGCCGCGTCGCGAGCTGCTTCGCGTCGTCGATGATCTCAAGGGCGTCCTCGAAGGGACCGGCGGAGGCCGGGACGGCGACGCTCATGACGGCACCCAGGGCGCCCAGGATGACGAGTGCCCGCATCAACGCACCTCTCGCTTGAAGTCGGGTAGGCCGGTGTTCGGGCCTGTGTGGTCGGGGCGAAGCCGGGCCTCCTTGATGGAGACGTCGGACAGGTCAAGCTGGGCGATCGCCTGCTCGGCGCGCTCAGAGTACTCGTTGAACCAGTGCAGCTCGCGCGCGGTCTTCAGCGCCGTGTCGTAGCTCTGCAGGGCCTTGGCGCGAATCGGGGCCGACTTCTCTGCCATGAAGATCTTGTACTCGTCATACGCCTCGGTCCCGGACCTGATGCGCGATGGCGGCTCGCTGTTCTCCACCGTGTCGGCGAGGTCGCGGTAGGCGACGCCGAGCTGGGTGTAGGCGGCGATGGTCCAACCGGGGTGGCCGTACGCGATGACCTGCTCGTAGACGGTCTTGGCGTCGTTCATCAGCTCAAGCTTCTTCTGAATCAGCGCCTGGACCGTCTTCTCGCTGCCCTTCAGCCTGATCGAGGTCGCCTTGGCGAGGATCTCCTCACCCAGGTTGAAGTGCGCCTCGGCGACCGCGGAGACCGCCTCCATCTTGAGCTGGGCCACCGCGTCGGCGGGCAGGCTGCGGAAGTATTCCACGGTGTCACGGAAGGCCTTGTCGGCGTCGCGCGACTTGCCGAGCGCCTTGTAGGCCCGGCCCCGTGCGTTCAGGACCCGCAGCCGCGTCCCCGCGTCTTCACCGGGGAAGGACCGGAGGTGGCGGTTGACCTCGGCGAGCACGCGCGACGGCATGCCCTGCGTCTCGCGAATCAAGATCACGTCCAGGTGAACGCGGGGCGCCTTGTCGGGGTCGGGGTAGCGCTTGAGGTAGGTCTCAAGGTCGCGGACAGCCTCATCATACTGGTTCAGCGTCTTGCGGAAGATCGACGCGTAGCGCAGCGCCTTTTCGGCCAGCGCGTGGTCCGGGTAGCTCGTCACGAAGGTCTCGTAGACCTTCGCAGCTTCCTCGTAGACCGTCGTCTCGCGGAAGATCTCGCCGATGGAGTACAGGGCCTTCGGCGCCAGCTTGTCGGTCGAGTACTGGGTGAAGAGCTTGTTCTGCATCTGCAGCGCCTTCTCCACCTGCTTTGACTTGAAGAAGTTCAGGCCGGCGTTGAAGATCGCCGCCGGAGCGCGCTCGCCGGTCGCGTTTTCCTCGGAGTAGGCGACGAAGCAGTTCGCGGCCGCCAAGAACTCTTCTTTTTGCTCGAACTTGAAGCACTTCTGAAAGTTGAACTCGCTGCGAATCCGCACGATGTCGGCCTTGAGGCTCGTCTCCATCAGCTTGGGGTTGCGCCCGTAGATGTCGGCGTACTCCTGCAGCTTGTCGATGTCGTGGGCGAGGTTGTACGACGAGAGCACGTGGCGGGCTGAGTCCTCCCAGAACTCGTGGCCCGGGTAGTTCTCGACGAAGTCCGCGAAGCGGGGCGCCGCCTCCTCAAAGTGGTTGGCGTTGTAGAGGATCTTGGCGGCGAGGAACTTCGCGCGCGGGATGTTCTCCGCGGTCTCCTTGTTCACGCCCTTCTTCGCGATGATGGCGAGCCAGCGGTCCACGGCCTGCACGAACTGCCGCTCGTCGCCGGTCAGCTCACGCCGCTTGAGGTCGTCGAGCTCCTCGCTCTTGGTGCCCGACGCCTTCACGCTCTCGTCGGCCTTGATCGTCTCCAGGTAGGCGACGACCGCACGCTCGGCGGAGTCGTCGGCGTACTGGCCACCCGGGTCGGCGGCGATGACCTTCTCGAACTCCGCCGCGGCTTCGCGGGTCTTCCCCGTCATCAGCATCAAGAGCGCGTTGTTGTAGGCGATGGCGTACGCGTTCGGGCGGTCGCGGAAGAGCCGCAGGTACTCGTCATACAAGATCTGCGTGTACTCGAGCGTCTGCTGAGCCTTCGTCGTCTTGTACTCGGTGTGGTAGCCGGTCGCGATGGTCAGGATCAGCGTGTCCACCTCGCGCTCTTCCTTCTTTCGGAAGTCCTCGGGTGCTGACGCGCTCAGCTCCTCGAAGTAGCGGATCAGCTCCTTGACCTCCGCGACCGTGGCGGCCTTGTCGGTCTGCCTGAAGGCGTTGTCGACGATCTGGCGCTGAAAGCGCAGGACCATGAAGCTCATGTCCTTGCCGCCCGGACGCTCGGTGCGGGCCTCCTTGATCAGGGCGTCCAAGACCTTGTTCGACTTGTCGTACTCGGTCTGCTCCGTGTAGAGGGCGGCGAGGCGGCTGCCCAGGTCCAGATAGATCTCGGGCGCGTACTTCTTGAAGAAGACGATCGCAGCCGTCGCCTTGCCCGCCTTCGAGTAGGGGTAGATCAGCTCGTTTCGCGCCTCGACGAGCAGGTCCATCGCGCCCGGCCGGCCCGCCGCGTCCTGCTCCCGCGTCATCTTGATCACGGCGAGCATCTTCGACAGCGACAGCTCGTACTCGGCCAGGTTGTAGTAGCACCACGCCTGCTTGTAGATGGCGTAGGCCAAGACGTTCGACTCGGGGTACTCCTCCACCTTCTGGTAGAGCTTGAGCGCGTCACCGAACTTGTTGTCCTCGAAGTAGTACTCGCCGATGTTCACGAGCGCGTCCGGGACGTACTGCGAGTCGGGGTGCTTCAGGATGAGCTCCGTGAAGGACGCGATCGCCTCGTCGTTTCGCTTCATCGCGCCGAGCTGGTAGCCCAGGTAGTAGCGGAGCTCGTCGATGTTGGGCGAGCGCGGGAAGCGCTGGATGACGTCCTTGTAGACCTTGATGGTCTGGTCTTGGTACTCGTTCTGCTTGCTGATGTAGCCGTTGCGCTCGGTTCGCAGCTTGGCCGCGGTGGCCTCGTCGCCGGCCTCTTCTGCCGCGAAGAGCGCCGCCTCAAGCTTCTCCGTCTGGGCCCGACGCCCGTAGACCTCCGAGAGGTCCCAGTAGAAGTCGGCCAGCGCAATCACTTGCTTGGTGTAATCCGCGCTGGACTCGTCCTGAAGCTGGAGGATCATCTTCTGGTTGCGAATGCTGTCCCGAATGGTCGGCTCGTCGTCCGCCGACGACTGCCGCGCTTTGATGAGCCCGGTCGCCTTCGGGACGTCCGTGCGCTCAGCCTTCTTCGGGCTCGCCGCTTGTGCGGGGCTTCCAACAGACAAGACCAGCCCGACGACGAGCAGTGTCAGGCCCCGCGCGCAATTCCTCATGCCATGCCCTCGGCGACTCAGTCTGGGGGGATCGTTGCTTGGGGGGACGCCCGAACGGGAGTTCGCTGGCCGCTTAGCGCGGCCCCTCGGGGGCCCTATCCTCACACTGCGACGAGATGTCGTACAAATAAGAACCCAACTCGTCTCGCCAGTATTCGCCGACAAAGGGCCACTCGACATGCTCGCGGTCGACGACGATCTCCGTCGTGGCCGTGCGGGCCTCTTGCTGCTCGATCCGCAAGCTGTCCGCGAGCTGTCCGCGAGCGGCCTTCAGCGTCTCGCCCTTGATCTTCAGCGCGCCGGCCAGGTGCTGCTTCAGCTCCTTGAGCACCCGCAGCAGGCGGGCCTGGGCCAGGCTGCCCGCTTCACCGACCACGAGGCTGCGGTACGCGCCAAGCTCGGCGCGGAGGCCCGAGAGGAAGGGCTCGGCCACCGGCTTGTCCTTCGCCAGCTCGTCGAGGCGGTCGAGCTCGATGTTCAGGGTCATCACGAACTGGAACTTGCGGCGCAGCTTCCGGTCGTCGAGGGCGGCGTTAAAGATGCGCTTGAAGCGCGTCGAGAACTCGGGGTCTTGGGAGCGCGAGAGGCGCGCCAGCCAGAGGTAGAACGCGTTGGGATCCGCGAACTGGTTCACCTGATCACGAAGCTGCGTCATCAGCGGGTAGTAGTCCTGTACGAACTGCTTGATGACGACGTTCGCCTCGTCGTAGCGGCAGTTGTAGAACAGGATCAGCGCTTGCAGCACGCGCGACTCGGGGAAGTACTGGTCTTCGAAAAACGGCGAGTTCAGCGTGTGCAGATTGCCCAGCGCCTTGGGGTAGTTCTTCAACTGGAAGTGTACCCAGCTCACCTCGAAGAGCGCCGGCAGCCAGTTGGGGTCGTGCGTCGAGACCTGATCGTAGTAGCGGACCGCGACCTGATACTGGCGGGTCGAGAAGAAGAGGCGGCCCAGGGCCAGGTTCGCCATGGCGGCGGTCTTGGCCACGATCTCGGTCGAGGCGTGGGTCTGCTCGTAGCGGAGGATCGCCTTGAAGGACTCAGCGCCCTCCTTGAGCTGCTCATTGTCGACGTTGGCCGGGTCGGTGCCGAGCTTGGACTCCTGCACGTGGATGATGCCTTCGAGGTAGCGGGCGCGTACGTAGAAGTCGCCGTTGGCGGCCGTGACCTCCTTGAACCGCGCCAGGGCGTCGTGAAACGAGCTCTCGCCGTAGTGGTACTGGCCCACGAGGAAGTGCAGCTCGTCGGCGTTCTCCGGCGGGTAGAGCTCCGGCGGAAAGCTGACGATCTTCTCCAAGACGTTCGAATCGGCGCCGGTCGCGCGGCTGATGAAGAGCAAGTAGGGCAGCGTGCGGCGGTACTTGGGGTGCGCCGCGCCCTCGTCGATCACGAACTCGAACTGCAGCAGCGCCGACTGGTAGAGCTTCAGCTCGTAGAGCGCGGCGCCCAGCTCAAAGCGAGCCACGCGGACGACCGGCCACGACGGGTCGCCGTTGTTGACGATGTCGTTGAAGCGCAGTGAGGCCTCAAGAAACTTCTTGTCGTTCGCCAGCTCTTGGCCGTCCTTGAGCAAGGCCTCGAGCTGGCCGGGATCGACGACGAGGTCCGCCGACAGCTCGAGCGGCTCATCGGCAAACGCAGGCGCAGCAAGCCAGAGCGGGAAGGCGGCGAGCGCGATCAGGACGATGCGGGGGACGGACATCGCTGTGACTCCGACGAGAGACGGGTAACGCCCGCTGATACCTCAGGAACGGCGTGCGTTATAGCCCTGGGCGATCCAACTGGTCAAGGGATGCCCTGACCGCTCACGCCGTGCGGGTGTTTGGGGGTCGGTGCAGCGGAGCGGATTGACATGGGAGGCCAGCGGGCGCCATCATCCACGCCGACCGAAGCCACGCACCACCTCAGGGGCCCGTTTCGATGCACCGCATCCTCGTTGTCATCGTCGTCATGTTCGCCGCCGCGCTGTCGGCGTGCGATGAGCCGAAGCTCTATGGCGAGTGCCCATTTTCGAATCGCATCGCGGCGACCTGCGACTCCAGCACGACGAGCACGAGCTTGACCTGCGTGGTCGCCGAGCACCCGTACTGCCTTGAGAACGTCTGCGCGTCCTGGCAGGGGAGCAGCACGTTCTGCACCCGAGCCTGCACCAGCGACGCCCAGTGCCCGACGGCGTCGACCTGCCAGACCTCGCTGGAGCTGTCGTTCTGCGTGGAAAACGCCGTGACGTGCGCGAACGCGGACGATCCCGGTGCGTGCATGCAGAGCCTCACCGCGCAGCGTGATCAGTCGGTCCTCGCCGGGAACTGAGGACCAGGCGCCGCCGTAGCCAGGCGGCTAGACCTCGAAGGCCCCGCGGACCCAGTCGATCTCCCAGCGAAACCAGCCGTGGTAGACGACCCCGACCACGTCGAAGCGGACGCCCGCCGGCTTCCAGCGCGACGCCAGCAGCCAGCGCTGGGCGAGCTGGGTGAGGCGGCGGCGCTTCTCGGGCCCCACGGTGGCGACGGGGCCGCCCGCGAAGCGCGTCCGAGCCGTGCGCACCTCGATGATCACGAGCAGCTCGCCGTCGCGGGCGAGGATGTCGAGCTCGCCCTCGGGGCAGCGCCAGTTGCGCGCGATGAGGCGCAGCCCGTGACGGCGGACGTGGCGGGCCGCCTTGGCCTCGCCGCGCTGCCCGAGCCGGGTGCGGTTCACGCCCGGCGCTCGGGCTCGCCGTCGGGCAGCAAGCGGAAACTGCGCCGGTGGATCGCGCAGGGGCCGTGGCGGCGAATCGCGTCGCGGTGGGCCACCGACGGATAGCCCTTGTGTCCAGCGAAGCCGTACTCGGGGTAGACGGCGTCGTAGCCGCACATCACGCGATCGCGCGTCACCTTGGCGAGGATGGACGCGGCCGCGACGTGGGTCGAGCGGGCGTCGCCCTTGATGAGCGTCTGTTGGCGGGTGCCGATGGGCAGCGGCGCCATCTGGTTTCCGTCGACCAGGACGAGCGCGCTGCTCAGGTCGGGGTGCGCGGTACAGATCTCCTGCCAGGCGCGCGCCATCGCCGCCAGGGACGCCCTCAGGATGTTGATCCGGTCGATCTCGTCCACGTCGGCGATCGCGACGGCGTAGGCGACCGATCTGCGAGTGATCTGCTCGTAGAGCGACTCGCGGACCGAGGCGGACAGGCGCTTGGAGTCGTCGAGGCCCGCGATGGGGCATGGGTTTGGCAGCACGACGGCCGCGGCGACCACTGGACCCGCCAGCGGCCCTCGGCCAGCCTCGTCCAGGCCGATGAGGGCGCCGCTGTGCCCCGTCGAACGCAGCGCGGCCTCGACCTCGCCGCACCAGGGCGGCGAGGTCGGGGCGTCGAAGAGCCCGTAGTTGAAGGCCGAGTCGGAGGGGCGGGGCGCCCCCCGTCGATCACCCTTCGCGGCGGACATCGCGCAGAGCGCGGATACGCGCAGCCTTGCCCACGCGATCACGCAGGTAGTAGAGGCGGCTGCGACGGACGCGACCGCGCTCCTTGACCTCGATCATGAGCAGGCGGGGCGAGTGCAGCGGGAAGATCCGCTCGACGCCGACGCTGTACGAGATCTTGCGGACCGTGAAGGTCGAGCGGATGCCGTCGTTGTGGCGGTAGATGCACACGCCCTCAAAGACCTGCACGCGCTCTTTTTCGCCTTCCTGGATGCGGACATGCACGCGGAGCGTGTCGCCGGCCCGGAACACCGGCACGTCCGTGCGCATCTGGAGCTCTTCGATCGTGTGGATGACGCTCAGTCCGCTCATGTCTTTCTCCGCTAGCACTTCAGCGGTCGCCCAGGAGCCGATCCAGGATGATGGAAACGGCCGAACGTACCGATAGGTGGTTGTAGTCTCCGCGACCGGGCAGGGCATGAATCGCTGGTAGCCGCACCGAGCAGCGACGCAGCACCTCGTCGGTCAGACCGAATCCCGTACCGAAGAGCAGGAGCAGGGCCCCGGGCTCGCCGATGATGCGGCTCCGAAGAGCCGCGTATTCTGTGATGTCAGTGTGGAGCTGGGCTCCGGTGGCGACCAGGGTGGGCGGGGTGCCCGCCTCGGCTTCGATGGCGAGGGCCGCGGCGTCGAGGTCTTGGGCGACTCGGAGTCGCTCAAAGGCCAGCGCGCGGGTGGGGTTGTGACTCGCTCCGTCGCCGCTTTCCCAGTGGCCCAGGATGCGGCCGACCAGCGAGCGTTGCTGCTCGATGGGGGTGACGATGAAGGTCGCGCGTACATCGAAGGTGCGCGCGGCGCGAGCCAGGTCGTGGATGTCAATGTTCGTGACCGCGGTGGTCACGGTCTCGCCCAACCGGTTGCGGACCGGGTGATGAACGAGGGCGATATAGATATCCATTACGCCCGTTTGATCAAGTGGTTTTTGCGTTTGAGGCGGATCGAGCGCCCTCGCCGGCCTCGTAGCGAGCCCAGAGATCCGGCCGCCGCTCGCGGGTTCGTCGCTCGCGCTCGTCGTGGCGGTGGCGCTCGATGGCCCCATGGTCGCCGGAGAGCAGGACGGGCGGGACCTCGTGGCCGCGCCAGTCGCGGGGGCGGGTGTACTGAGCGTGCTCGAGCAGGGGGACGCCGGTGAAGGACTCCTCAGCCGCGCCCAGGGCGTTGCCCAGGACGTCCGGGAGCGTGCGGCTCACGGCGTCGACGACCGCGAGCGCGCCGAGCTCGCCGCCGGAGAGGACGTAGTCGCCGATCGAGAGCTGCTCGTCGACCAGGTGCTCCGCGACGCGCTCGTCTACGCCCTCGTAGCGGCCGCAGACGAGGCAGAGGCCGTCCAGGCCCGCGTACTCCCGCACGACGTCCTGGGTCAGCAGGCGCCCGCCCGGGCTGAGCAGGACGACGCGCGCGGGGTGGCGAGCCTCGCGCACGGCCTCGATCGCGCGGGCCAGCGGCTCGGGCTTCATCACCATGCCGGCGCCGCCGCCAAAGGGGGCGTCGTCGACCGTGCGGTGGCGATCGTCGGTGAAGTCTCGCGGATTGGTGTAGGCGACGTCGATGAGATCGGACTTCAGCGCGCGCCCCAGGATGCTCCCGGCGATGTACGGCTCGACCAGCTCCGGGAAGAGCGTGATGATGTCGAAGCGGTAGCTCACGGCAGCAGCCCCTCGAGCACCTCGATGACCACGCGCTTTCCGGCCCGATCGATCCGGGTGACGACGTCGCGGATCACCGGGATGTAGAAGCTCTCGCCGCCCGACGCCGGGCGCACCTCGAAGAGCTCGGTCTGACCGGGCAGCGCCCGCACGATCGTGCCTACCAGCGCGCCCGCGCCGTCTTCGACGCGCCAGCCCGGGACCTCGTAGTAGAAGTACTCGTCGTCGTCGGGCTCGCCGAGGGACTCGGGCGCGACCCCGAAGACGGCGCCACGCAGCGCCTCCGCGGCCGCCCGATCGCTGACCTGCGCGATCGCCACCACGAGGCGGCCCTTGCCGGCGGGCCGGACGGTCTTTATGCGCACCGTCC
>CAZNZH010000062.1:2121-12985 GCA_964577445.1 uncultured Myxococcales bacterium | reverse complement strand
CGCCATCGCCGCGCTCGAGGACGCGCTCGAGGCCGAGGTCGCCGCGGAGCTGGCGTGGATCGCCGGTGAGGGCGGCGTGCTGGCGGCGGTCGAGTCGGGCGCGATGAAGGAGCGGTTGGTCGAGGCGAACGCGGCGCGCCTGCGAAACATCGAGTCGGGCGAGCAGGTCGTCGTCGGGGTCAACCGGTGGCAGGAGGGGCTACAGTCGCCGCTCGTGGCCGGGGACGACGCCGGGTTCATGAGCGTGGACGAGGGGGCTGAGGGCGAGCAGATCGCGCGGCTGGTGGCCTGGCGCGCGGCTCGCAACGGCGCCGAGGTCGAGGCGGCGCTGACGGGGCTCGCGGACGCGGCGACGTCGGGCGCGAACATCATGCCGGCGAGCATTCGCTGCGCGGTGGCCGGCGTGACCACGGGCGAGTGGGGCGCGGCGCTGCGCGGGATATTCGGCGAGTACCGTGCGCCGACGGGGGTGAGCGCGACCATGAGCGGCGAAGCACGGCGGCCATCGCTGGAGGTGGCGCGCGAGGCCGTCGACGCGGCGAGCGCGATCTTGGGGCGACGCTTGAAGCTGCTGGTTGGAAAGCCCGGCCTGGACGGCCACTCCAACGGCGCCGAGCAGGTGGCCGTGAGGGCGCGGGACGCCGGCATCGAGGTCGTCTACGACGGGATCCGCCTGACGCCCGCTCAGATCGCGCGCGCCGCGGAGGAAGAAGGCGTGCACGCCGTCGGGCTCTCGGTGCTCTCGGGCAGCCACATGGAGCTGGTGCCCGCGGTCATGGCGGAGCTGGCGGCGCGCGGGATGGCGAAGCTCCCGGTCATCGTCGGCGGGATCATCCCGGAGGCGGATCGCGAGGTGCTGCTGGCGGCCGGTGTGGCGCGCGTCTTCACGCCCAGCGACTTCGATCTCAACGCGGTCATCGCCGAGATCGCGCGCGCGGTGAGCGAGCGGGGCGCGGGTTGAGCGGCGCGCGCGCCGCGGCCATTCGGGATGGCTCGCGCGCGGCCTTGGCGCGGCTGTTGAATCAGCTCGAGTCCTCGCGGCCTGCGGATCGTGCGGACGCCCTTGAGGTGATCGACGCCCTCGCGGTCACGGACCGGCCGGGCGGGTTCATCGTCGGCCTGACCGGGCCCCCGGGTGTGGGAAAATCCACACTAGCCGGCGGGATCGTGGCCCAGTGGCGCGCTCGCGGACACCGCGTGGGGGTCATCGCCGTCGACCCGTCGTCGCGCCTCAGCGGCGGCGCGCTGCTGGGCGACCGCGCGCGCATCGGGCCCCGGGGCGACGACGACGCGCTCTTCGTGCGATCCATGGCCGCCCGCGACCGCCTGGGCGGGCTGGCGCCGGCGACCTTCGAGGCCGTCATCGCCATGGCCGCGGCCGCGGATCGGGTGCTGGTCGAGACGGTCGGCGTGGGCCAGTCCGAGACCGACGTCGCCGAAGCCGCCGACGCCACGGTGGTGGTCGTGCAGCCCGCCTCGGGCGACACGCTCCAGTTCATCAAAGCGGGGCTGATGGAGGTCCCCGACATCGTGGTGGTCGGCAAGGCCGACCTGGGGGCCGCGGCGCGGCGAACGGCTCGCGAGCTGCGCGCGGTGCTGCCCGCGCTCGGGCGGGCTCAGACGCCGGTCATCGAGGTCTCGGCGCTCGAGGGCGAGGGCGTCGACACGCTGTGCGACGCCCTCGAGCGGGTGCGCGAGGGGCTCGCCGGGCGACTGCCAGGCTTGCGCGACCGGCGGCTGCGCGAGCAGGCGCTGCGCACGTTCCGGGACCGCTACGGGAGCTACGGTCTCGAAGGGCTCGGGGGCGCCGACGGGGCTCGCGCGCGTCTCGCCGTCCTGCCCCCGCGGACGCCCCCGTCCGTGCTGCTGGCGGCGCTGTCGCCCGGCTGAAGGCCTGGCACCGGCGGCTACGGGCGGGGCAAGGTCTTGGCGCGCGCCTCGGCGGCCAGATTGGACTTGTGCTGCTGAAAGGCCGCGAAGAGCCGCGGGTCCGACGTCGCCAAGATCTGCACGGCCAGCAACCCGGCGTTCTCAGCGCCGTTGATGGCGACCGTGGCGACCGGCACGCCCTTGGGCATCTGCACCGAGGCCAGCAGCGCGTCCAGACCGTCGAGCTGCTTGGCCGAGATCGGCACCGCGATGACCGGCAACGGCGTCCACGCCGCGACGACCCCCGCGAGGTGCGCGGCCATGCCGGCGCCGCAGATCATGACCCGCAGGCCACGCTCGTGGGCCGACCGCGCGAACTCGCCCACGTCACCCGGCGTGCGGTGGGCCGACATCACGCGCGCGTCGCAGGGCACGCCAAAGCGCTCGAGCGCCGCGACCGCCGCCTGCATCACGGGCCAATCCGAGTCGCTGCCCATCAGCACGCCGACCAGCGGTGAGTTCTCCGTCGCCATCTCAGACTCCTCTAGAAGCGTGTAATGGATAAGGGGGTTCAGGGAAGTGCCGCACGGACCAGCAGCTCGCGCTCGATCTCGAAGATCTTCTCGGGGATCTTCGATTCACCTCGCTCGCGCTTGTCGTTTTCGCGGATGAAGAGCGCCTCACCGAAGCGCTCGAGGGCGGCCTCGGCGCGCAGATTCTTCACGCCGACCATCTGAAGGCGCACGACGCCCAGGCCCGTCTCGCCCACGGGCTCCACCGACAGCACGCGCGAGAGCGCCGCGATGGTGTCGCCCGCGAAGGTCGGCTGCGTGTGGTAGCCGTCGTGCCAGCCCAGCTCCGCGACGGCGTTTTCGGACACGTCGCGGCTGGCGAGCCCCAGAAGCCACGCGAACACCAGACCGCCGTAGACGATCGGCTCGCCCGACATCGGCCCCTCTTGGGCGGTCGAGTACAGGCGATCGTAGTGCAGCGGGTGCGTGTTCATCACCTTGTAGGTCCAGGGCACGTGCTCGTCGGTCACGGTGCGGCCTGAGCGATGCACGAAGATCCGGCCGACCTGAAACGCGTCGAGCAGCGTATCGCCGCCGACGACGCCCTCGAGCGCGGCGCCGGTCGCCAGCGGGACATCCAGCCGGGGCCTGTCCGTCCAAGGGAAGGCCGCCGCGCTCTGCGCCTGCGCCGCTGAGTCCAGGGCGTCGTCGCTGCGACGGGGGACCAGGATCTTCCGCCGGTACTGGACCACCACGCGCCCGCGCTGATCCTGCGCCAGGGTCCGCACCGTGACGATGCCAGGCTTTCCGGGGCCTCGGTCTCGCCGATCCTCCACCTGGGTGCGCGCGGTGAGCGTGTCGCCCGCCACCACCGGCCGCAGAAAGCGCACGTCGTAGTAGCCGAGGTTCGCGATGGCCAGCTCGCTGTCGTTCTGCACGCCCAGCGACAGCGCCAGGTTCATCACCAGATGCGGCGCGGCCGGCAGCCCCTCGTAGCCCTGTGACCGCGCGAAGGGCTCATTGAGGTAGAGCGGGTTCGCCTCCATGAACGTGGTCGCGTAGTCGAGCATGAAGCCGGCGTCGAGGGTCCGCCCGCGCGGATGGATGAAGACCGCCCCCGGCACGAAATCCTCGAGCGCGCGCCCGTAAACCCTGGCCCGCACGTCCCCTAGCGCTATCGGCGTCCCGGGCGCCAGCGCCTCCATGGGCTCCACGTCGAGCCGCAGCGCGCCCTGAGCGGTGAGCTGTGTCTTCACGCGCGCCCCCCGGTCTCGAGCGCCGCCTGAAGGACCTGCCGGGCGACCACGCGAAGGGCCAGGACCTCCTCGGCCCCCTCAAAGATCGAGAAGACCCGCGCGTCGAGGAAGAGCCGGCTGACGTCGTACTCCTCCGCGTAGCCCATGCCGCCGTGAATCTGCATGGCCTCACGCGTGACCCACTCGGCCTGGCGGCTGGCCCACAGCTTCACCAGCGCCGCCTCCACGTGGCCCTCGCCTCGGTCGAGCCGCCGCGCCACCGCGTAGGTGAACTGCCGCGCCGTCTGGACGATGACGGCCATCCGGGCGAGCTTCCACGCGGTCAGCGCGTAGTCCGCGATGGCCTGGCCGAACACCTTGCGCTCCTGGGCATAGGCCAGCCCGCGCTCGAGCGCCGCCTGCATCACGCCGGTCGCCCGCGCCGCGGTCTGCAGACGCCCTCCCGCGAAGCCCTCCATCTGGAAGTAGAACCCCTTCCCGAGCCCCGCCTCGCCGCCGACCAGGTTGTCCTGCGGCACGAAGAAATCCTCGAAGAACACATCGAACGAGTGCATCCCGCGGTAGCCGATGGTGTCGATGGCCCGCCCCGAGATCTTGCCGCCGCCCGCCTGAACGTGCTCGAAGGTGTGCCCCTCAAAGCGCGGCTTCTCAGCCAGCAGAATCGACAGGCCGCGGTGCTTTGTCGACGGGTCGGGGTCGGTGCGCGCCAAGACCATCAGCACGTCCGCGTAGCCCGCGAAGGTGCACCACGTCTTCTGCCCGTTGAGGACCCAGCCCCCCTCGGTCGGCGTCGCAGCGACCTTCATCCCGGCGACATCCGAGCCGAAATCCGGCTCGGTCACCGCGACGGCGCACATGACCTCGCCCGACGCCATGCGCGGCAGCCAGTGGCTCTTCTGGGCCTCCGTACCGCCCATCAGCAGCGCTTTGGACAGGATCTCCGGGCGCGTGATGAGCGAACCCGCCACGCCGAGGCTCCCCCGGCTCAGCTCCTCGGTCACCACGCACATGCCGATATGGTCGGGCGAATCGTCGGGCTGGATGCCGCCGAACCGCTCGGGGATCGACAGCCCAAAGCAGCCCATGGCGGCCACGGCGTCCACGATCTCGGCCGGCACCAGCGCGTCGGTTCGGTGGACGTGCTCTGCGCGCGGCACCACCTCGGCCTCCGCGAACTTGCGGAACTCCCGCCGCACCATCTCGCGCTCGTCGTCGAGGCCGTGCGGCCCCGTGCCCTCCGCCCGCACGAGCGCCGCCAGGGCCAGCCACGCCTCGGTGCTCAGCGCCTCTTCGATGAAGGCCGCGCTGGGCGCCATGACCGCGTCGACCTGGGCGCGGGTCAGCCCCCACGCCGCCGGCCGGGCCCGAAGCTCGCACTCGACCGCCTGCACCGCCTCCGCCGTCATCGCGGCCGCGAGCGCGACGGAGACCTGCCCCCCGACCGCTTCAGCGTGGTCGAGCATGGCCGCCGAGCCCTCGACGACCGCCAAGAGCTGCGCGAGCGCGAACCCTTCAAGCTGCCGCTGGTCCAGCCGCCCCACGTCGACCCGGCCACCGACCGCCACCGCGCGCGCCAGATGAGCCGTGGCCTCGTTCGTCAGTCCGCGGGCGGCCGCGAGTGCTGCACGGGCCGCCTGCGTGTTCAGCGCGCCTGCCATCACGCGCCCACCACGTCGAGCTCGGCGTGGCGAGCCAGCGCGGAGAGCTCGTCTTGGGTGACGATCCCCAACGCCAGCGCGCGCTCGGGCGCCAGGAGCCCCAGCGCCACAGCCTTGCGCAGCTTCTTTCGCGCGTGGCGGTCCGTCGCCCGGTCGCTCATGACCCCCTCGATGATCGTGGCCCCCAGCTCGGCGTCGACCGCCTCGACGTACGCCGCGATCTTGCGCACCTCAGCGTCCACCTCGGCCTGCGGCGTCGCGACGTGGTAGGCGAGCATCACCGCGAAGAGCTGCACCGGGTGGCCGACCCACTTGCCGTCCATGCCCAGCGCCTGCCCGTGCCGCGCGTCGTCGTAGCACTCCTTGATGCGGTCCAGGACGTACTCGCGGTTCTCATCTGGCGTCTTGGAGCGTTCCGCCACCGGGTAGTTCACGGTCATGTTGTCGATGGCCGGGACCCCGACCGCCCCCGCGAGGTTCACGATCAGCCCGCGGGCCATGTCGCACACCGGGTGATCGTTGATGATGTGCGGTAGTTGGATGTCGGCGGCGTAGTCCGCGATGCCGAAGATCAAACCCGCCAGGCGGTCGGTGCAGGCCTCGACCAACTGTGGCAAATGCCACAGGCCGTACCCGCTCTCCACCAGGAACTGCAGGCGGATCTGCCCGTGGACCAACCCCAGCTTCTCCTCGATCCCGCTCAGCAGGTCGCCGACCCAGCGCAGCTCGTCGGGGTGCTCGGCCTTCGGCCAGATGATCCCCTCGACGGGGAAATGCGCCGGATCACGGTCGCGCCCGGCCTCCGACAGCACGATGACCAGGTCCTCGATGCAGTAGTCCAGCCCCAGCCCACTGGGGCGGTAAAAGCGCAGGGTCCGCCCCCACTTCGCCTCGCGAAAGACCCGCACCGCGTTCTCGCGCCCGCGCGCCACCACGTCATCGCGCAGCGCCTGGGCGTCTTCGCCGTCCACCATCACCAGCGGCGCATGGGACTCCGACGCCAGGACCTCCTCGATCATCGCGGTCGAGACGCCCAGGCGGTCGCCCAGCATCGGCAGCGTGATCCCGAGCTTGTCGAGGATCCGCGGCGTGGCGTCGAAGCCACGCTCCACCGCCTTGGTCACCATCTCGAGGTTCGAGGCCGGCGTGGTGAAGTGGGCGCGCTGCTGTAGGAACTGCAGCGGGAGCTTCGCGTGCGCGGCCTCGGCAGCGCGGCGCAGGCGACCGCGCTCCTCGGTCGCGCGCGCTACCAGGTCCTGGAATCGTGAAAGGTCCCAGTTTCCGCTTGGGCTCGCCATAACCGCTCCTCTGAGATCGCACCGTCGGTGGGGGATGGCCGCGTCCGCTGTCGATGATCCGCTGGACCCGACCGGCGCCGGAGTATAGCGGCCGACCTTGGTGCGGCAAGGACCAAGCGCACGGAGGTCGCGCAGCACCCAGCCCGGCGGGGCCCGGGCGCTCAGTGTCCCATGGGCTGTCCCACGCGGTACACCCCGAGACACCCGCGCGGGACAGTAGGCGGCGCCAACTGCTTGATTTCATATAATTTCATCATTGGCACGGCCTGTGCTCATGCACTACACCCATGGAAACACGACGCCTCAGCAGGGCCCTGGCCCGACTCCTCGATGTGTCACCGGACAGCGGCGCCCGGGCGCGCGGCTTGCTCATCGCAGCCGGCGACGCGTCCCGCCTGTCGAGCTGCTCGGTCGCCTGGCTCGTGGCCGTGGGCGGCCTGAGCACCTTGGAAGCGCGGCGGGTGGCCGCCGCGTTCACGCTCGGGGTCTCAGCGCTGCGCTCGCCCGCACCCGACGCCCTCCGCCGCGCGGAGGACGTCGTAAGCTCAGTGCTCCACCTGGCCACCTGCGGCGTCGAAGAGCTGTGGCTCATCGCGGTCGACCCTGGGCTCAGGATGTCCGGACGCCGGCGCGTGGCCCAAGGCGGCCGGGCCTCCTGCGCCGTCGATCCCATCGACGTCTTACGCGCGGCGATCGAAGACGGCGCCAGCGGCCTCTTCATCGTCCACAACCACCCCAGCGGCGATCCCACGCCGTCGGAGGCCGACCTGCGCTTCACGCGCCGGCTGGACGAACAGGCGACGCTGTTGGGCCTCACCCTTCACGACCACCTCGTGATCGCAGGCGCGCGCTGGTCCAGTTGTCTCACCGGCGCTGCGGGTGTGTTGGCGCCAGCAGCCTGCGCCGCCGAGAACGCGCCGCCGGAGTCACGCCGGGGCCGAGCCGCCGAAGCGCCGCCGCCCGAGGCCAAGCGCGATCCGTGCTCGAGCGGCGAAGAAGCCGACGGCCCCACGTCGTACCTCAGCGAGGCCGCGATCCCAGCGCCGAGCGCGGCGGTCAGCGCTTGACGTGCAACGGAACGGTGACGCGCCGCTCAGACCCGGTGAACTTCGGCACGGCGATGCCCTTGAGCGCGCGCTTCACACACGCCTTGAACTGCTGGTTGCCTTTCACCTCAGGACCGACCGTGAAGCTGCCGAGCCCACCTGACCGGACGATGAACGTGACCTTCGTCCCGGTGAAGCTCGCCGACCGCATCGCCGCGGCCTGCGCGCATCCGACCAACTGCCCGCGGGCGCGCTCGGTGATCTGCTTGAGCTGCCCCTCTGACAGCGAAGCGCCGCCGCCACCGCCGCCGTCTTCGTCGAACTCCATCCGGGTCACCAAGGCGGCTCCTGACCCCTCGCCGCCGACGCCGGCCGTGTCGTAGGTCTCCGGCTCCTTCAGCACTGGAAAGCGGTGCGTCTCCGGCTCCTTCAGCCGCGAGGACGCGACCTTGGGGCTCGGCGGCGGCGGCAGGGGCGCCGGAGAGGTCAAGTTCACAGCGTCCATGATCCCGGAGGGCTGTAGATGCATGAAACGCCACGTCAACCAGGCGCCGGAGGCGAAGACGACCAACGCGCCCCCGAGGATCAGCGCCCAGGTGCTCCCCTTGATGACGCGCATGGTCTTGAGCTTTTGCTCATGCTTGTCCGCGGCCTGCTCGGCCTCTTCAATCCGCCAGCGCGCCTCGCACCGCGCGTAGTGGTCGCGAAACAGCGCGTGGGTGCCCGCCGGCTCCCAGTCCTGCGTCCCCACCTGGCAGATCGGCGTGCCAAGGTCTACATGATGGAGCGCGATCTCTTCGAGGAGCAGGTCGTTCGTGTACGGGCCGAAGTCGACCTCGCCCCGACGAACCAACCATCTCTCCTGACGGCGGCTCTTGCGCGTCGGCAGGTGCACCGGCCCCCCCGCAGTGAATAATGGTGGACTATCGGGGCGACGGCCTGCCGCTGTCAACGCGCGCGTGCGGCGCCGACGGGCACCCGCGGGGTATTGCCAGCACCCAGCGCCCTTGCTAGCAAGAGCGCATGCAAACCCCTCGCGCACCAGCCCGACCCACCCGCCGATTCTGGACCGCCGTCGGGCTCACGCTCGCCGTGGTGGCGCTCCCTGCGGGTTGCGAAGCCGACCCCGAGCGCGAGGTCGTGGTAGCCGCGTTCCAAGCGACCACCGACGCGCTGGCCAACGAGAATTGGCAGCAGCTTTGGGACCTGAGCGACCCCGAGTCACGCAGCAGCGTCCTGGAACTCCACGCCGAGCTCGCCGAGAGCCTGGCGCTCGTCGACCGAGTCTACCCCACCGAGTCTCGCGATGAGGCGCGCCGCGCCTTGGGCCAGGAGCTGGTCGCCGACCTCACGGTCGGAGCCGCGGACGCAGGGCCCACCCTGCTGTCACGCCTCCTCATCGGTCGCGCCGTGGATCGCGGCGAAGGCGCGACGGACGGCAGGAACGCGGCGAGCGTCACCATCGACGGGGACCACGCCTACATCCACACGTCCGCAGGCGAGCATTACGCCTTCCTGCGCACACCAGGTGGCTGGCGCAGTCAGTTGCTGCGCGACCTCCTGAAGGACGACTCGCGGATCGCCATGCTCAAGGAGAGCGCCGCGTCAGTCGTGCTCGCCGAGGAGGCGCGCAAGAGCGCTTGGGTCAGCTCGCACGACCCGCGCACCCCACAAGGAGCCTACAACCTGGCGCGCGCTGCGGCGTCCGGGTCGCCGGTGGATGCTGCCGCCCTCTTTGCGCTGATGGACGCGCCCGCCAGGGCCGCGCTCTCGGAGGCCATGGAGACCGCGCGAGCCGCCCAGAAGCTGGTGCAGCGCAAGACCACCCGCCGGCAGCGCAAGGCGGCCTATGACGCGGCTGGCTTGAGCCCCTACGTCGACGTGGACTCGGACCGCGCCCTGTACCTCGCCTGGGCTGGAACGCCTGGCTTCGTGAAGCCCGTCACGGCGACCGCCGCTCCGCGCACCATCGAAGGCGATGTGGCCAGCGGGCACGTGGTGGTCGTCACCGAAGCCGGCGAGAAGGTCCAGATGGTCGTCGATAGCGACGGCCTCTGGCACCTCGCGGGCGCCGCGGAGTCGATCGAGGCGTCGCTGGTTCAGCCCGCAGCCAAGGCCTTGGAAGCGCTCTCCGCGCCCTGAACACGGCCGGCGGCGGCGACGACAGCCACGCCCCGAGCCCGCGCGCCCACCGCTGCCGACGGCGCGGCGTCAGGGGGTCTCGCCGACCTCGGAGTCGAACTGGAGATCGGCGATCTTCCAGCCGTCATCCTCCGCGGTCACGAGCGCCACGCCGGCCCGGCTAGTGACCCGCGCCCTCGCGCCATCATCGAGCCAGGACAACTCCAGGCTCCCGTCGCGCACGGCGCTGGCAAACGCGTCGAAGCGCGCGCTGTGCGGCGCGGCTTTCAGCGCGCGCGCCAAGGAGTCCGCGGTCCACGAGGCTCGCTCCTCGGACACGAGCAACGAGAGCAGGAGCCCGAAGTCTCGCTCCCGCCACGCGCGGGCCAACATCTGCACCGCCTCCAGGGGATCGGACGCCCGCGTCAGGCCGAGCACGCCGCCCGCGAGCAGCGGCTCACCGGGCGGGCCGGCCACGACCAGAACCCCTGCGTGGCCGAGGCGCCACCTCGATTCGCGGCCGGTCTCCACGGCGCCTGCGTCAGGACCCAGGTCCGGCAGAGGACGCCCTGCCCCAGGCCAGATCCCCGAGTCCGGCACGCAGAACCGCCGCGCGGCCGTCGCGTCTTGGGCGGCCGCGGCCCGACGCCACGCCGACACGACCTCGTCGGGGCGCTGAGGGCCCGCGGTCGCGCAACCGGCGGCGCCGACGAGCGCCACGGCGCTTATGAGGCTGGCACGCATGCCGCTACTTAGCCGAAACGCCGCCGCGCCGTCGAGATCGGCGGTGGCGGGCGACCGGGTTCGAGCCGGGCGCACCCTTGACGCCAGCCTCCGCGTGGTGGATGCAACGGATCGGCAGGACAGTCCACCGGGTGCCCGCCGTGAACCGACGTCCCGGCGCCTGCGGCCCGCCTCGCGCGCCCTGGCGCCCCACAGCCGCCGCGGCGGACCCGCTGGCGAGCCGCCTGTCTCCGCAGCGGCCACCCTTCGCGCCACCTCGCCGATCCACCTTGAGATCATCGCGGATCCACCTCGTGCCCCATCTACTGTAGGCTCCTCGGTGATGCCGCGATTCAACGGAGTGCGAGTGTATCCATCGCG
>CAZNZH010000062.1:0-2111 GCA_964577445.1 uncultured Myxococcales bacterium | reverse complement strand
GCCGCCGCTCGCCCGATCGCCTCCGCAGTGACGTCATGGCCGGACTCCGGCCCAGAATCTCCGGCGCGAGCTGCTGACGGGCACGCGCCAGGTCGAGCGCGTCGAGCCTCGCTCGGAGAGCGGGAGCGCAGAGGGCGGCCTGGGCTGCCCCCTCTCTGGGCTTGCGTACTGATCGCCGCGCTGTCGGCGTCACCGGCCTGCGACGCCCCACACGCGTCCGACGGATCCGGGCCGCGACTGACGATCACCGAGGCGTACGGGAGCCCGCCCACTCGGCTCGTGAAGCTTGAGGTCACGCTGGTGGCCGATGGGCCAGAGTACCTGGGCCTGGATCACGTCGTGCTGACCGCTGAGCCCCCGGTCAGCGGCACCGAGAAGCTCGCCGCCATCCTCGACGACGCTCGGCTGTGGCGTGCCGAGCCGTCAGCGTGGCCCCAGGAGGCGCAATTGCTCCCCGCAGAGGCCAAGCCGCTGCTGCGTCGCATTCAACTGGCGCTCTGGGTCCTCGACGCCCCCTCGCGCGACGAGACCCGCGAGCGCGCTGAAGTCGACATCTTCGACGAGCAGACCAGCCTTGGCCTCACCCGGGTCCAGCGCCGGGGGTCGCGACTCGAGGTCACCACCCTTGGCTTCGGGGCCGCTGTGGGCGCGAGCGCGCTCGGGGTGGCGTACGCGTCGGGGGAGGCCGACACCGCGATGGCCGACCTGCGCGGCACGCGACAGATCCTTGGCGAGGCCTCGGAGCCCATCCGACTTCAGTTCGCGCGGGAGGACCCGCTCTCCAACTCCAACCACTGAGTTGTCCGCGATGTCCGACACCGGCTTTGATTGGGAAGAGCGGCTCAAGGAATACATGAGCGCCAACGACCTGCGGTTGACGCGCCAGCGCCATCTGATCGCAGAGGCGTTCTTTGAGTCCGAGGGCCACCCCAACATCGACGAGCTCTACCTGCGCGTGCGACGGCGGGCGCCGCACATCGGCCAGGCCACGGTCTACCGGACCCTGCGCTTGCTCGTAGACAGCGGGCTGGCGGCCAGCTCACGCTTCGGCGGCGCCGCCACGCGCTATGAGGCCTCCGACGACGACCACCATCATGACCACATGATCTGTATCGAGTGCGGGCTCATCATCGAGTTCAGCAACGAGGCCATCGAGCGCCTGCAGGACGAGGTCGCGCGGGCGCACAGATTCGAGATGCGCAGCCACAAGATGGAGCTGTACGGCCTCTGTCGGGCGTGCGTGGAGCGTGGCGCCGTCACGCCGAGCGCGAATGGGTGACGATGACGACGCGCATGGGCCCGCATCGGCGGGCGAATGCCGGAGCGGGCGGTGGATTCAGGCCCGATAACGCGCGTTGACACCACCCTGAGCGCGACGGAGGATAGGCCGGCCCCCAGCCGGAGCCGTCATGGCGGAAGACAAGCAGCCTCGTGTCATCAAGCGGTACGCAAACCGCAAGCTGTATGACATGTCCAAGAGTTGCTACATCACCCACGACGAGATTGCCCAGTTGGTGCGCGATGGCGAGGACGTCCGGATCATCGACAACCGGACCAAGGAAGACCTCACCACGCTGACGCTGACGCAGATCCTGTTCAAAGAAGAGAAGAACCAGCGCAAGACCTTGCCGCTGCAGACGCTGCGCGGCCTGCTGCAGACCTCGGGCGACTTCATCCAGCGCCACATCACCCAGCCGGTAACCAGCCTGCGCGAAGAAGCGGAGGACGCGGTCACGAAGGTGCGAAACGCGCTCAAAGCACGGACGGAGCTTGAGGAGCGGGCGGCCGACATGCTCGCCGAGGCCGACGATGACCCCGAAGACGCTGACGACGAGTCCTCGCCGCCGCACGGAGAAGGGTCGCGCCAGCCCCCGCTCGACGCGCTGCGCGACTGGTTCGACAACTCGCAGCGCTCGTTCGAGTCGCTCCAGCGCAACCTCGAGGACCGTTGGGAGCTGCTGTTCAGTTCGCTAGGCCACCTGGACGCGAACCGAAAGCGGATCAAAGAGCTTGAGCAACGCGTGGACTTCCTCGAGGCCCAATTGCGCGGATACCATGACCAGGCTGAGGCCTCCAAAGACGGCCCCTCCGAGGGTGGGCGATGACTCTGT
>CAZNZH010000061.1:0-13021 GCA_964577445.1 uncultured Myxococcales bacterium | reverse complement strand
CCCCCGAGTGGCACGCCTCCCCGGTGGTGCACCCGTCGCCGTCGTCGCAGGGGCTGCCGTCCGGCAGGGTGCTCGCGACGCAGGCGCCGGTGGACGGCTCGCAGGCCACGCTGCGGCAGGGGTCGGCCGGCGCGGGCTGCTGGCAGACGACGACGCTGCCCGGCGCCGGCTCGCACCCTTGTGTGCCGCAGTGAAGGCTACCATTACATAAATCACCGTCATCAAATGCGTCGCAGTCGGCGTCGACATCGCAGTCGCACACGTTGTCGCCGCCCACGCAGACCCCGCCGGCGCAGGCGTCCTGGGCGGTGCACGCGCTGCCGTCGTCGCACGCCGCGCCCGTCGCCACGGGCTCAAACACGCACAGCCCCGCGCTGCCACACCACGCCGTGACGCAGGCCCCCCCACCCGCGGGCACGCAGTCCGCGTCCGCCGCGCACGCCGGGCCCACGCCCCGCACCAAATCCGGGACCGCCGCGCCATCGACGCCCACGAAGGCCAAGTCCGGGCTCGGCGCGTGGTCGCTGCAGCCCACTCCGACTGCCAGCCAGACCAGCAGCGCTGCTCCGCGCCCACCTCTCGTGTGCACCCTCACGCTGCCTCCTGCCCCGACCTGGGAGACTACCAGAGGCGCGCTCGTCCCTGCGAGCGCCGGCGCCCGGCAGCCATCTTGGCGGCCCCTGTCAACCGTCGCGCCAGCGCCCGTCGCGCAGCACGACGCGCGCGAGGGATCCCGCGTTCGGCGACTCGGGATGAAGCGGGTCGCCGGGCAGCGCGAGCACGAGGGCGCCACCTTCTTGGACCGCGTGAGGCATGATGCGGGGCACGCGCTCCGCCGGGACCGCCAGGGCGAACAACGCGTCCTCATCAGGCGCTGAGGCGACGTCGCCCAAGATGCGCCAGGTGGGAGGTGCCAGCGCGAATCGGCCCGCGGCGTGCTCGGCCAGCGCGGCGGCGGCGTCAAGCCAGACCGACGCCGTGGTCTCGTGCCCATCGTGCTTCGGGCGCTGTCCTCGCGGCGCGTGCGCGAGGAAAAACCGCGTGTCGTAACGCTTTGGCTCGATGGGCGGCGTGACCCAATGGGCGAAATAGGTCAGCGCGCCGCCGTCCAGGGTGAGCTCACAGGCCTGGACCATCGCGGCGAAGCTGACGTCGCCCCTGTTGAGCCGGTCCCGCCACCCCTCGATCTCGGCCTGATCCGCGCGAGCGGGGTGACCCAGCAGGATGCCGGCCTCCTCGAAGGTCTCGCGGATGGCCGCCACGACGTGCGCCAGCGCCGTCTCCGGTTGCAACCCCATGCGCGCGCCCAACGCACCGGCGTCTACACCTGCGACCCGCTCCAAGACGCCGGGATCCGCGTCCGCGGCGTCGACGCGGCCACCAGGAAACACATGGGCCCGGGCCATGAACCCGCTCTCTTTGTGCCGCTGCAAAAACAGCACCCGAGGCGGCCCCCCCTCCCCCACCAGCACGACGGTCGCCGCCGGACGCGTCCCCTCCGTCGCGCCCGCGAGGCTCACGTCGCGCTCTCGGTGTCGCCCTCCAGCGGGACCCAATCGACGATCTCGAGGTCATAGCCGCTCAGGCCCTTGAAGGTCCTGGGCTGGCCGGTGATGACGCGGATCTTGCGCACGCCGATGTCGTGCAAGATCTGCGCGCCTATCCCGAAATCATGAAAGCCCATCGCCGGCCGTGACCGCCCGGGGCGCGCGCCGCCATCCGCGGCCTCGGCGTAGTCCGCGACGCGCACGTCCAGCGGCTCGTCATCGGCGTCCGGCCGGAGGTAGAGCAGCACGCCCGCGCCCTCCGCCGCCATCATCCGCAGCCCGCCGGCGAGCCGTGAATGCGGGCTCAGCAGGTCGAGGCCAAAGACGTCCGCGACGGTGTCGGCGCGGTGCACGCGGACCAGGGTCGGCGCGTCGCCCCACGGCTCACCGATGCTGAGCGCCACATGCACCTGACCGCTCGCGGTGTTCTCGTAGCAGCGCAGCCGAAACTCGCCGTGTTCGGTCGGCAGCAGCGCGCTGCTCACGCAGGTGACCAGCCGCTCGTGTCGCAGCCGGTACGCGATGAGGTCGGCGACGGTCACCACCGGGATCCCGTACCGCTCGCCGAACGCGAGCAGCTCCGGCAGGCGCGACATCGTCCCGTCCGGGTTCATCACCTCGCAGATGACGCCCGCGGGCGAGAGCCCCGCCAGCCGCGCCAGGTCCACCGATCCCTCGGTCTGCCCGGTGCGCACCAGCACGCCCCCGCGGCGCGCACGCAGCGGGAACACATGGCCTGGAGTCGTAAAATCCGCAGGCCCGGACGAGGGTTTCACGGCCTCCCGAATCGTGGCGGCGCGCGCGGCGGCCCCCATCCCAGGGTGAGCGCGGTGGTCGATGCTGCGGGTGAACGCCGTCCCCAAAGGCGCGGTGTTCTGGCGCGCCATCGGCTCCAGACCCAGCGCGTCCGCCCGCTCCTGCGAGAGCGCGAGGCAGATCAGGCCCCGCGCCTCGGTGGCCATGAAGCGGATGTGCTCCGGCTCGACCAGCTCGCCAGCGACGACCAGATCGCCCTCGTTCTCGCGGTCCTCGTCGTCCACGAGGATGACCATGCGGCCGGCCCGGATCTCGTCGAGCGCGCGTTCGATCGATGCGATGGTAGCCACGTTCGCCCCGCCGTCCGATGGGTTCGGGGCGGCGATGGGTCTGCCCCCCCGTCCCGCGGAGGCTCCTAGCACGCCCGCGCGGAATTCGTCGACCCTCTGAAGCGGCCGCGAGCGCCCTCCGCCGCGCCTGCTCGGCGACCGCCAGCCCACCTCGGGCTTGACGGTGGTGCGTCGCCGGGCGATCGTCGCGGGCCATTCGAGGCCGGACTTCAGAGGGAAGAGAGCGATGCAGAACATAGCGATTGTGGGCGCGACGGGCGCGGTTGGGCACGAGCTGCTGGCGGTGCTGGAGCGCCTGAACTACCCCATCGGCACGCTTCGCCCGCTGGCCTCGCCGCGCTCCCTCGGGACCTCCGTGACCTTCGCCGGACGCGAGATCCCAGTCGAGGTCGCGGGCCCCGAGAGCTTCGCCGGCATCGACGTCGCCTTCTTCTCGGCCGGCGCGACGCGGAGCCGCGAGCTCATCCCCCACGCGCGGGCCGCCGGCGCCCTGGTCATCGACAACTCCTCGGCGTTTCGCATGGATCCCGAGGTCCCGCTGGTGGTCCCCGAGGTCAACCCGGAAGCGCTCCGCGGGCACGGCGGCGTCATCGCCAACCCGAACTGCGTGGCCGCCATCCTGACGGTGGCCATCGCGCCGCTCCGCCAGCTCGGCGGCTTCAAGCGGCTCGTCGTCTCGACCTACCAATCCGCCAGCGGCGCCGGCGCACGCGCCATGGAGGACCTTGAGGTCCAGACCCGCGCGGCCCTGGCCGGCGAGCCCGTGGTGCCCCTGGTGCTGCGCCACCCCTACGCCTTCAACCTCTTCAGCCACGACAGCGCCGTCGAGGACAACCTCTATAACGGCGAGGAGAACAAGGTCGTCGCCGAGACGCGGAAGATCCTTGACCAGCCCGATCTCGGCATCTCGATCACCTGCATGCGGGTCCCGGTGCTCCGGGCCCACACCGAGGTCGTGAACATCGAGTTCGATCGCGTGGTGAGCGTCGAGGCCGCCCGCGAGGTCCTCACCTCGGCACCCGGCGTGACCTTGGTCGATGACCCCGCGGCGAACCACTTCCCCATGCCCAATGAGACCTCCGGCACCGACCCCGTGCGCGTGGGTCGCATACGCCGCGATCCCTCTTGCGAGCGGGCCCTGAACTTGCTCATCTGCGGCGATCAGCTCCTCAAGGGCGCCGCGCTCAACGCCGTCCAGATCGCGCAGGCGCTGCGAACCTAGAACCCACACGGAGGACCCCATGGCGCGTCTCATCCCCCTTTGGACCGGAGAGCCCCAGAGCGACCCCGACACCATCGCGGCGCTCCTCGCCCCCAGCGGCGTGACCTATCGGCGCTGGGAGGTCAGCAGCGCCCTAAGCGCCCTCGCCGCGCGTGAGGCGCTCGACGACGCGGCGCGAAGAAGCCTCGTCGACGCCTTTCGCCTTGAGCTGAGCCGGATCGTCGGCACCGACGACTACCCGGCGGCCGACGTGGTCGCCGTAAGGCCGGTCGCCGGAGTCGACGAGGCGCTGGCTCGCTTTGACCGCGTCCACTTTCACGACGACGACGAGGTCCGCGCCATCGTCGGCGGTCGTGGCATCTTCGGAGTCACCAACGACGACGGCCGCATCCTCCTCCTCGAGGTGGAAGCCGGTGACTTCATTAGCGTTCCGGCGGGCATGTGGCATTGGTTTTACTGCGACGGCGATCGCAACGTCACGGCGATCCGCCTGTTCAAAGACACCGCGGGCTGGGCCGCTCACTACCGCAGCACCGAGCGCGGCGTGCCCACCGTCGATGGCTGAGCAGGCGGCGCCTGGCGCGCTCGACGGCGCCTCCCTCGACCTCCGACGACGAACCGCGGCGCTGGCCGCCCGCTACCACAGCGCCGGCTGGATGCTCGGCACCGCGGGCAATCTCAGCGCGCGATTCCTGGGGAGCGACGGCACCCACCGCGCCGTCATCACCGCCTCGGGATGCGACAAGGGCCGCCTCGGCGACGAGGATTTCGTCGAGGTGGACGAGGGCGGGGCGCTGGTCGCGGCCGGGCCAGGCCGCAGAGCCAGCGCCGAGACCTCGATTCATGTGGCGATCTACCGAAGCCTGCCCGCGGTCGCCGCGGTGCACCACGTCCACACGGTGGCCTCGACCCTCGCCCGCCCAGCAGATGGCCACGTCCCTGGTGAGATCCGGTTTCGCGATCTCGAGATGATCAAGGGCTGGGGACTGTGGGAACCGGGCTTCGAGGCGTGCCTGCCTGTGTTCGCCAATCACCCGAAGGTCCCAGACATCGCGCGCGACCTCGCCGAGTGGCTCCGCGAGCCGCGCCCAGTGCCCGCGATGTTGATCGCGGGCCACGGGCTCACAGCGTGGGGCGAGAGCCTCGACGCCACGCTGCGCCACGTCGAGATCACCGAGTTCATGTGCCGCGTCGCCGCGGGCACCCCCTAAGCGTCCGACCGCGGCGGAACCGTCCGGCCGCGGCGGAACCGGCCGCCCAGCGCTGTGGAGCGGCCGCCCGGACTACTTCTTCTTCTTGCCGCCGCCATCGTCGGCCTTCGCGTCGTCCTTGGCCTCAGCCTTGGCGTCCTTCGCGTCAGCCTTGGCGTCGTCCTTGGCGTCCTTGGCGTCCTTGGCGTCCTTGGCCTCTGGCTTCGCGTCCTTGGCGTCGGCCTTCGGCTCGTCTTTGGCCGCTGCCTTCTCCTCCTTCGGCGCCGCGGCATCTCCCTTGGCGGCGGCCTTGGGGGCCGGCGGCGGCACGGCCTGACCAGCGGGCGCTGCGCCCAGGCGCGACCACACGCCCTCCATGCGATCACCGAGCGTGGCGAGGGCGTCCACCAGAAGCTGCACTTCCTTGTCGCTGTAGTCCTTCTGCTCGGCCAGCCCCGCCACGGCCGCCGCCTCGCGCGCAACCGTGCGGGCGGACATGTGGTCAAAGCGCGCTTCAAGGCTGGCCACCACTTGGTCGAAACCGCTGCTCATGTCGTTCTCCTAGGGCTCCGCGGCTTACTACAGAGTCCAAGTCACCGGAACTGTGTGGGAAATGCGGAATAGTCGCATGGGGGCGGATTATAACAGTGCCCCCACCGGGGTCAACCGAGGCCCGGGCGAGCGAATCTGGTCGTTGTGGCGAGGCGCCCGCCCACCTATACTCGTGCTCTGGCGTGCAGACCGCGCCGATCGCCTCGGAGTGTCCATGAAGCCTCGACTTCACGCCATCGGCCTCGGCCTGCTCGCTTCTCTGCTGCTCGTCGGTTGCAGCGATACAAAGACCATCGCGGTGGGCGGTGGCCCGCTGGACGCTGGTGGCCTCCCCGTCGGCGACGTCGCTCCGATCGACGGCGTCAACGCGCCCGACGACGGCGGACCGACGATCCCGGGCGAGATCCATCGCGAGATCGTGCTCCTGCACGACACCAGCGGCGACATCCAGACCACGATCCAATCGCAGTTTTTCATCCGCGCGAAGGTCATCGACTACGCCGTCTCCGGCCCGGCGGCCGGCGTCACCGTGCGCTACGCCATCGTCAGCGGCGGCGACGAGGGCGACGCACACCTGAGCTCCACCTCGGCCACCACCAACGCCAACGGCGAGGTCGGGATAACGCTGCTCACGGGCAGCGCGCCGAACGTCCACTACGAGATCGAGCTGACCGCTGAGGGCGCGAAGGCCGTGCGTCTCCGGCTCTTCGTGACCGACTCGCCCAAGGGCGATATCCGCGTCCAGCTCGTCTACGAAGGCCCCATCGCCGTGAAGAACGTCCACGTACGGCTCTTCCCGTCCACCTACTCATGCGGCCTCTACAACCCCACCAACGTCGCGACCGACATCATCATCGCGGACGTCATCAAGCCGGGCATCTCGGCAGGCCAGGACATCCTCTGGAAGGACCTCCCCGAGGGGCAGAAGTACACCGTCGCCGCGACAGCGCTCTCCCCTTCCGGCTCCCTGGCGGCGTCCGGCTGCATCGACGGCGTCGTGGTGATCGGCGGCCAAGAGAACAAGGTCACCCTGACCATGTTCCTGCTGACCTTGAACCCCGCCGGCAACTACGACTCGACCAGCGTGCTCGACTTCACGGGCGCCATCCCTGGTCAGCTCGGCGACATCGTCGACCAGATCGTGGTGCTCTTCAATGATCCCGGGAAGTTCCTGATCGACGCGGTCAAGGACCTCGTGAAGTCCTGGGTCCCCGCCATCATCGTCGACCCGATCTTCTCGCTCTTCGAAAAGCAGCTCGCGTCCATCGTCACCGACTGGATGCTCAACAAGTCCCCAGGCTGGATTCAGGACATCTTCACCATCGGGCAGGACCTCACCCAGGTCGTCAACAAGCTCACGATGCTGGCCACCCTCCAGATCTCCAAGCTCAACAACAACTACTACGTCCAGGGGGTCCTGCTCTGGGACGGCTTGGTCCTCTACTGGCACTACGGTTGCCCGAAGGTGGGGCAGCCCGGCTACGACCCCGAGTGCGGCGCCAACAAGTTCTCGATCAAGGACTTCGCCTCCGCGGGGGTCCCCCAAGACATCATCAGCGGCAAGTTCACCGGCTCCATCATCGACTTCGACAAGCTCGACATCGACAACCACACCATCAAGATCAACTACGGCAAGCTCATCATCTTCGTCCTCAATGAGATGATCCTCCCCGCCATCTCCGGCCAGCACAACCTGACCGACGCCATCCTGTCCTTCGTCAACTGCGGCTCCATCGCCGACGGGTTCACCAGCGGCCTCTTGGGCAGCCTCGCCAGCCTGTTTGGCATCAGCAAGCAGGATCTTGAGAACTTCTGCGTCGACGGCATCACCCTGATCGTCAGCCCGGTCACGGCCATCATCGGCAACCTGGCCATCGACTCGCAGCTCCGCTTGCAGGGCAACGCGGTCCTCATCGACTCCACCCAGAACCTCATCGTCGACCACATCGTCGACGGCATCTGGGTTGGACACGTAGAGTCGGACGGCCAGGCAGGCCCCCAGTTCGGTGGGACCTGGTTCGCTGACCGTATCGTCCAGCCCTGACGCCGCCGTGCGTCACTGGCCGCGCCCAAGGGTAGCAGATCCGCCGCCGCGGTGATCCGCACAGCCCGCACGCGTGACAACGGCGGGCGCGTGCCGGCCGCGCGCGCCACTTCGCGTTGACGCCGCGCGGCCCCTGTCCCAGGATACCGCGCCATGCGCCAGTCCCTCCCCTGCCTGCTCATCCTGACCTCTCTCTCCGCGCCCCTGGCTGGCCAGATGGCCGCCTGCGCCCACCCGGAGATCGTCCCCCTCATCGGCGAGGAGCCCGAGATCTACGAGCTGCTGGGCAAGTCACCGGAAGACGACCCGCGCCTCTCGCCCCTGGGCGCCGCGCGTCGGCTTCACCAAGCCCTCATCCAGCAGGACACCGAGATCGCGTGGTCGCTCCTGGCGGAGACGACCCAGCGCGCGCTCGATGAACGCGCCGCCGCCATCGGGGTGAGCGGCCGCGAGCTCCTCGACGCCTCGACCCTCCCGGGTGCCGGCGGCACCGTGATGAAGGTCCGCTACGAGGTCGTGTTCTTCGGCCCAGACCTCACCGATCTGCGCCTTCAAGCCCCCGTGGGCGAGGGCGCGGACGAGGCGACCGTCGAAGCCGTAAACAGCGCCGGCGCCACCCTCGCCCGCACCTTCATCCGCACCCGCGACGGCTGGAAGCTGCACCTGCTCGAGTTCTAAGAAGGTGTTCCCATATTCGGACCGAGCGGGGCGCCCGCGACGTCTTTTCAGGGGCTTACGCGCGGAGGGCGCTTGCCGCGCGCAAGCCCCTGAAAAGACATGAGCCAGCCACGCGAGGGGATAATATGGGAACACCTTCCAAGCCCGATGCACCCTGCTCGGCCGCCCAGGTGCCGCCCCGTGACCGGGCAGCAGTGGGACATGACGGCAGCCCGACCGAGCGCTCGTCCCTCCGCGCGCCGCACTCAGCCTGACCGGAGCGCCGCTCCGGCCAGGCACGACCCACGCCGGACGCTCCCCGTGATCAGTGCATGGTCCGGTACAAGCCGGCGACCACACCCAAGATCTGGGTCTCGCGAAACTCATCGGCGCGGACGTAAATGGGCGCCATGTCGGGGTTGGACGGCTGAAAGCGAATGCGCTGGCCCTCGGGGAAATAGCGCTTCACGGTCGCCTCACCCTCGATCCAGGCGACCACGATCTCGCCCGCTGGCGCGTGGTTCTGCTTTTTCACGAAGATGAAGTCGCCGTCGTGGATCCCGTCACCGATCATCGACTGTCCGACCACGCGGAGCGCAAAGAGCTCGGCCTGGCGGCCGAGAAAGAAGCGGTCGATCTTGACCGTGTCCTCGACATTCTCGACGGCGAGGATCGGGGTCCCCGCCGCGATCCGGCCGAGCAAGGGGATCTCGACCATGCGGTCGTGCAGTTGGACGGCCTCCACGTTGCGTTGCCGATGGCCCTCGCGGCCGGGGAAGTCGATCGGCACCACCGCCCGGGACTTCGACTCCTCGCGGGTCAGATACCCCTTACGTTCCAGTGCCTTTAGATGGTCGTTGACCCCGTTGGTCGACCGTATGCCGAGCTCCAGCCCGATCTCACGGATCGTCGGGGGATAACCATCGCGATCGATGGAGTTCTGAATGATATCGAGGACCTGAGCTTGCCGCTGAGTCAGCTTGTCGCGCGTTCGACCAGCCATCGACGCCTCCGCTTGGTCCCGAGGGACCGGTGATGGGTCTGTCCACCTGAGGAGGCGATGGTACTGAACACGCGTTTCGCGGTCAACTTTGTTCAGTGATTGATTCCGAAGCGCCGGCCAGCCTCGGAAGGCACGCGGTCGGACACGGCAAATCGCGCCAGCTCGTCCGCCTTCTCGTTGTCGGGGACGCCCGAGTGTCCCGGGACCTTGATGATCCGGACATCCTTGAACGTGGCGTAGAGGGCCCGCAGCTCGGCGATCAGCGCCTGGTTTGCCTTGGCCTTCCAGCCCTGGGTCAGCAACCCCACGCAGTAGGCGGAGTCCGTCATCACGTCCACGGGGCGGGTCCTGTCCGACACGAGCTCAAGGCCCCGCAGGATCGCGGCCAACTCCGCGATATTATTAGTTCCTTGCCCTAGGTACTCCGACAACTCCTGGCTCTCCGCGCCATCGCGCATCAGCACACCCAGCCCGGCCGGCCCTGGGTTTCCCGTACACGCACCGTCGGTCCAGAGCTGGATCGCTTGTCCTGCCGGGCGCATGCCCCCGACCGAGCCGCGACGCGCGTCAAAGGCGGTGCGCCCCTTGCCCCCGGCGGCCCCCCCGGCTGGCCCCTTCGGCGTCGCTGGCGAGCTCTCGCCAAGCGCCTCGGCCACGGCACCTTCGACGACCGTCAGCCTGTCAGCGCGGGTGGTGTAGTTCTTTCCGGTCGCCTTGTAGCGAATCGTCACGAGGCCGTTGCGCACCATGAAGGCGCCCGTAGCGGGCTCGACCTCGGCGAACACCACGGCGTCGCGGAACCGGGCGCGGACAAACCGACTCACGCGCGCACCGGCCCTCGGCGCCCTCGCGGCGCCGACTCAGGGCGCAACGTCGACCTCAACCTGTACCGGCTCGGAGTAGAGGTAGTCGGAGTCCAACGACGAGAAGACCACCAACTCGAACCGGTACGCGCCGGCCTTATCGGGGGTGACGGCCACGATGGGGCCGCCGATCGTGTTGAGCCCGACCTGTGAACCCGCCGGCTTCGACACGAGGTTCCAGGTGAAGGGCGACTGGCTGATGTCGAAGCTGTAAGCGCCAGGCGTGCTCGCGCTGCCGTCGAGGAAGATGGGATCGCCGACCACCTGGTCGGGGTAGTCCGCCGATTGACCTGCGTTGGCCACCGGCAGCTCGGCGCCCTTTCTGTCCCGCGCTTTGAGCTGCCAGATCTCGGTCTGGTTTTGGGCCGTGAAGGGGTCGAAGTACTCCACCTTGATGATCTCGCTGGCGTCCTTGCCAGCTTGGATCTTCGACGCGTCCCACGCGATCGGGACCAGCAACACGCCGTCCGGCGCCACGGTGACGACGCCGTCGGGCGGCGCGACCAAGCTGAACACCTCGGCGTCGGCCCCGCTCGGGAAGCTCTTCTCGATGGTGATGCTCTGTATCTCCAGGTTCCCGTTGCCCTCGTTGTAGACGAAGAGGTTTCGCTCTCCGGTCTCACCGGTCGCGACATCGCCGCTGACCGAGATGTTGAGCGAGGCCGGTCCGATCACGATCTTTGGCTTGGGCGCGCCCGCGAAGAGCGGCAAACGCAGCAGCTCTTGGGCCGGGGTGTCCAGCGGGATGACGAACTCGCCGTTGGCCGGCTCGGTCCCGAACGCGGGTGGCTCAAAACACACCTCGCAATCGATGCTCGATCCGTTCACCAGCGCCTGGGGGTACTTCTTGGTCACCCCGTCGATGGCCACGTCCGGCTCTCCAGGCTTCGTCGCCGGCTTATAGCAGACGAAGCTGAAGGTCTTCTTGGCCTCGTCCGGCGAGATATACGGCTGGCGCACGGTGATGGGGCCCGGCCCCAGCGACAGGATGTTCGCCTTGCGGCAGGACTTCGCGTTCACGTTGGTGAAGTCAAACCGCTTCGCCGGCTCGAAGTATGAGATCTCCCAGCTCCCCAGCAGGGTATTGCTGCTCAACGGCACGATGATCGGCGCGCTGAGCACGTCGGTGTAGACCCGCACTCGGATGGTCGAGCCCGCCGCCGAGCTCGACTGCGGCGTGTAGGTGACGTCGAAGGTCGTCTCGCTGACCTCCGGGTGTCCGGGGACGGGCGCCTCGAGCACCTTGGGCAGCGAGGGCAGGTTTGTGATGGCGAACTCGTTGGAGACGGCGTCCAGATCGATGGCGGTGATGGTGAAGGGAGCCGTCGCGGTGTCCGGATTATTCGCGATGGTGAAGCGCTGGGTCTGGGGCTTCGTGGGCGTCGCGTTGCTGTAGGTGTAGTTCGGCGGGTTCACGATCGGGGCGGAGAGCTTCTGTGGCATCGTGAAGCTGACGACCACCTCCTCGATGGGTGCTGAGCCGTCTTCGGTTCGCGCGTCCGACCGGATGACCAGGACCGAGGGACGGAAGTCGTCCAGGGGCTTATTGAGCGGAGGGCTGTAGACCACGTCGAAGATGACGCCGTTGACCACGTCGCCGGCGCGGATGGTCAGCGGGAAGGACGACTCGCCGTCCACCAGACCTCGCCAGTCGATCTTCACGAAGGGGTTGACGTCCCGCAGCCCGCTCACCTCGTCGAGCCGCCAGTCGATGCCCGTGATCGTGACGGCCTTGCTGCCCGGGTTGATGAGCTGGACCTGCTTGCGCACGGGCAACTGCAGCGCCTGGCCGAACGAGACCTCGCCGGAGTCCTCGTTCTGGATGGGTTGCTCGTCGGCGAGCACCTGGATACGCGGGAACGCGCCGGTGCTGTAGCTGTTTCCGCAGGCTAGCAGCCCCACACACGAGGCCAGGGCCATCGCTACGACGCCCACCGCGCCACGACTCTCCGCCCTTCCAACCGTCCACAGCGTCTTCATCAGCGTTCCTCTCCGGCTCTATGCCGGGCGCAGTCTACAGAGGGCGTCCGCGCGACTCAACGTACGGATACCTGCGGCGACGCGTGGCCGACCGTCGCGGTCGCGGGGGTCCAAGCGGAGAGAGGCGCCGCAGCGGTACGCCACGGCACCTCCCCAGGATCCATGTGAGCCGGCCGCCTTGTGCCGGGCCGCCCTACTCGAGGTAGCAGATCGTGTCGTACTCGATTCGAATGATCTCACCGGGTTGCGGCATGCAGCCCCCTTCCTCGATGAACACGACCGAGTTGCTCGGCTCATTGTAGGTCCAGTTCGACCCGCCGCTGGTGAGGCAGGGCTTGCCGTTGACCGTGACGAGGATCGATTGCGCCTCGGCCGGTCGCGACAAGAAGAACTGAACCTTGAGGCCGAACGCGATCTCGCCGATGGACTTCAACGCCGTGGCGAAGTTCGACTCACAGATGCTGGCGGCGTTGCCGCCCGTGCTCTGAACGATGTCTCGGTAACGCAGACCGGCGCTCGCGTCGCCATTGGACGACGAGCAGCCGCCCGGGGGCCCGACGATGGCGTGCATGTGGAGCAGATTGTCGTTGAACATGCCCTTCAGGCTCTTGAAGAAGTTCAGGTAGAACACCAGGTCCGACGGCGACTGGTCCTCCTCGTCGCTGACCATCACGATCTCAAGTGAGGCGTCCTTGCGGAGGAACCCGCGATTGGGACCGCCACAGAACCCGTCGTAGCAGCCGTCGGGTGAGCTGCAGTCCGCGTCCTTCGTGCAGGTGATCGAGCTGTCAGAGGTGTTGGGCAGGCTCAGCGCGAGCTGCGCGGCCAAGAGCCCCTGCTCGGTCCCTGACCCGTTG
>CAZNZH010000060.1:0-13026 GCA_964577445.1 uncultured Myxococcales bacterium | reverse complement strand
CTCCCGAAGGCGGCCGGCCCCGTGTGCGTCCTCGAGCGCGCAAACCTTGCTAGCGAACAAGTCGCTGAAGCCCGCCAGGTCGAAATGGCCTCTACACTTCATCCCACGCTCCTGTCTGTCGCGGCCCGGCGGGTTCGCAGCCTGGAGTGTCAAGCGGCAAGCCTGGCAGCAGAGTAGCGCGCGGAGCGAACGCAACAACCGTGATGCCGGCGGCGCGCATGTGGCCGGCCGCGCGGCGGGTTGCCGTGAAGCGCCGTCGCGACCCCGGCGACCGGCGTCGCTCCAGGCCGTGCCGGCGGCTCTCCGTGGGCGCGGCGGGCTCTCACGCGGGGCGTGCTCTAGCCGGCCGCCGCCCGCCGCACGCAACTCACGCTTGCGCCCCGCACTGAACGCGCGTACAGTTTTGTGGTTCACCGACCGGAGCGAGTGATGGCGCGGCGCAGTGGCAGCGCGGACTTGCCGCTACATGGGGGGCGGGTTCCCCCTTGGTTGTCGGCGCGCATGGCGCGGCTGGGGGCGCTGATCAGCGAGGCCATCGTGCTGCGCTGGGGACGCGATGAGCTGCTGCGGCGGCTGGCACATCCCTTTTGGTTTCAGTGCTTTGGCGCGGTCATGGGGATGGACTGGCACTCGTCGGGCGTCACCACGAGCGTCGTGGGGGCGCTCAAGCGGGGGCTGCGCTCGCGCTCCGACGATCTCGGGCTGTGGGTCTGCGGAGGGCGGGGACGGCATTCCCTCAAGACACCCAGCGAGTTGCTGGCGATCGGCGAGGCGACGGGGCTGGACGGCGAGGCGTTGGCGCGGGTGAGTCGGCTGGTCGCCAAGGTCGACAGCGCCGCGGTTCAGGACGGGTTTCAGCTCTATCTGCACAGCTTCGTCGTGACGGGGGAGGGGGCTTGGACGGTGATTCAGCAGGGGATGAACACCGACACGCGGCAGGCGCGGCGCTACCACTGGCTGTCGGAGGGCGTGCGCAGCTTCGTGGAGGCGCCGCACGCGGCCATCGACGGGCTGGGCGCGCCGGCGCTCGGCGACATCATCAACCTGACCGACGCGCGGGCGAAGGCGGCGCGGGCGGCGCAGGTCACGCTGGCCCACGCCGGGCCCGACCAGGTCATGGGGCACCTCCGCCGCATCCAGAGAGCCCCGCCGCGCGCGCCCCAGACGGCGCTCTTGCCGCACCTGTCGCTGCCGGCCCACCACGCGGTCCGCGAGGGCGACGTCGTCACCCGCCGCCTCTGGGGAAGCCTCGCCGCCGCCGCCGCCGCCGGCCCCCGCGACTTCGCCGACCTGCTGCTCACGCCGGGCGTCGGCGCGCGCACGGTCGAGGCCCTGGCGCTCGTCGCCGAGGTCGTCTACGGCGCCCCCTCGCGCTTCGCGGACCCGGCCCGCTTCTCCATGGCCCACGGCGGCAAAGACGGCCACCCCTTCCCCGTCCCGCTCACCGTCTACGACGAGACCCTCCGCGTCATGCGCGAGGCCGTCTCGTCGGCCCGCCTCGGCGAAGACGACCGCGCCGCGGCCCTCGAGCGCCTCGACACCCAATCGCGAGCGCTGGAGTCCATGGTCGACGGCCCCGCATTCGACGACTACATCGCCGGAGAGCGAGCGTTTTCCTCATTATTTGGAGGCCGCGCCGCCTGTGGCCCCGCCGCGGCCGCCGCGCCGCCGGTGGCCCCCACCCGCCCGGTGCGCCGCCCGGTCCGCGCCGCCCCGACAGCTCAGCTCGACCTCCCCGGCCTCCCCTCGGCTGGCGCGTGCAGGCCCGCTGCGGTAGCCTGACGAGCGGCCGCACCCCCTCGTCAGCGCGACCGCCCGCATCCCCGCTCTGCCTCACCCACAGGAGGCCACCATGCGCCCGCTCCACCTCCTCGCCCTCTGCGTCAGCCTCGCCGCCCTCGCCATCCCGCCCGCCTGCGGCAGCCGCGCGAGCCAGACCGTCGGCGACGCGCAGCCGGCCAAGATCGCCGGCCCGCCGAAGCCCTGGGACGAGATGGACCACGGCGAGCAGGCCGACTACATGCGCGACCGGGTGGTCCCCGTCATGAAGCCGCTCTTCGTCGCCTTCGACCCCACGGCCTATGCGGAGTTCGGGTGCAAGACCTGCCACGGGCCCGACGCACGCGAGCGCGAGTTCAAGATGCCCAACCCGCACAACGATACGCTCTACCCGACGGGCTCGGCCGAGCAGCTAAAGACGGTCGCCGACCACCCCGAGGAGGTCCGCTTCATGTTCCAGAAGGTCGTCCCGGCGATGCAGGCGCTGCTGGGACTCGAAGACTTCGATGAGGTCCGCGGGACCGGCTTTAGCTGCTACTTCTGCCACCCGGCCGGGCAGCCCGCCGCCCCGCAGGCCGCCCCCGGCGGCTGACGCCCACCGTCTGGAGCGTGACGGCGCCCTTGCCCCCCCGTATGCTCGGCGGCGCGGGCACGCGTCGCGCAGGCGCGGTCTGTCGCCGCCCATTCAAATCCCCGGAGGGTCGCCGTGGACGCTGACAGGATATCTCCGTGGGTCGCGTTCACCGCGACCGCGCTCTGGCTCGCCGCCGCCGGCATGGTCGACCACGTCACGCCGCTGGGCTATGGGCTGTCCTACTTCTACCTGCCCGCGGTGATCTTCGCGGCCTGGAGCTCCGGGCGTCGCGCCGGGCTGCTCGCCGCCATCAGCGCGACGGTCGTGTGGTACCTGGCCGACTCCATCGGCGTCGATTTCCCCGGCTCCATCGCCCGCGTCTGGAACGCCGGCGTCCGCTTCGCTTTCTTCGCGACGGTCGTGGTGCTCATCCACAGGCTCCGCGCGACCCTGGCTCACCAGGACGCCCTCATCACCCAGTTGCTGGAGGCCCTCGCCGAGGTCCGCACCCTGCGCGGCCTCGTCCCCATCTGCGCGTGGTGCAAGAAGGTCCGCGACGACTCCGGCTACTGGGCCTCGGTGGAGACCTTCGTCGAAGCGCACACCGACGCCTCGTTCACCCACGGCGTGTGCCCCGACTGCTGCGCGCACCTGAGCCCCAAGACGCCTACGGAGCCGGGGCCGACTTGATGGCCTTCGCGTACCTCTCGAACCTCGTCTGGCCGTCGGGCTTCAGGCCGTAGTCCGGCGACAGGCTCGAGTGGCAGGTCTTACAGCGGATCTGCTCGCCCGTAGCCTTCTTGGCCGCGGTGACGAACTGCTTCATCACCTTCTTGGCCTCCTTTTGGCCACCCCTCGCGCAGGCCTCTCTCGTCATCGCGTGCTTGAAATCCGTGGCCTTGCACGGCGGTGACTCGCCCGCGCCGTCATCGTCGCCCCCCTCGCCGAGGCGGACCCCAGCCCCGTCCACCTCGCCCGTAGCCATGGCCGGCGCCACCAGCGCACCGGCGGCGAACAGGACGAGCGGGATCGAGACGACGACAGCGTGACGCTTCATGGCGGACTCCCAGCGGTGCTCGCGCCGGTGCGGGCGGCGGTTGGCCGGCAGAATCTAGTGGGGCGGGCGCTTCGACGTCAAACCCAGGGTCGCGCCCGCACCCGCGTCTGGCCGCCAACGAGCCGGGCCGGCGCGCGCCTTGCAGTCCGCGGCCCGGCTCGCCATAGTCCTCCCGACGCTTCGCGGCGACGGAGGCGCGGCATGGGACGGCACACACGGACGGCAGCGGTGGCGGCGCTCATCGCGGGCTCTGCGCTGCTGAGCGCGTGCCAGACGACCCGCTACTTCGAGCGCTCCCGCCTCGCAGATCGCGCCATGGGCTTCGACGGCAGCGCCGGCCTCGTCTACATCCGCAACAAGATCGAGGCCGCCCGCGAAGGCGGCTTCGGCGGCTTCGGCGCCAGCGCGGCCGGCGGGTGCGGGTGTCAGTAGCGCGCGCCCTCTGTGTTGCGCTCACCGTGTTCGCCAGCGCCGCCGGCGCCGCGGCCAGCGCAGCACCCACCAGCGGCCAGTACGTCGCCATCGACCTCTACGCCTTCGCCCAGGGCGACGAGCGCGGAAACCCTCTAAAAGCCGAAGGTTTCGACTACGGCGCCCTGCGCGTCGACCTCAAGATGCGGATGACCCCCGTGGTCTCGCTCCGCTTCAACGCCAGCGTCGCCCGCCTGCGCAACGCCGAGCTCCAGCGCGTCCCCTCGAGCGTCGAAAACGCCACCGTCACGTCGGCGTCCACCGAGATCCTGACGCTGGACTCCAGCATCGGCGTGGACATCGACCTCAAAGACAGCCCCTGGCACATCAGCCCCTCCGGCTACTACCACCACCAGAACGACTTCGTGTCCTCCGGCGGCGACCTCGCCATCGACCGCGAGCTGGCCGGCGGCGACACCGTGCTCGGCGTGACCTACAGCTTCCGCATCGCCTCGCCGCTCATCCGCCGCTGGGACGGCCGCAACGACGGCCGCGACATCTCGGTCTCCAACAACCTCATGCTGAGCTGGACCCAGAACCTGTCGCCCTCGTGGTTGCTCTCGCTCAACATCCAAGGCACCCGTCAGTCCGGCTGGCTCTCCGAAGGTTACAACTACGTCGCGCTCTTCAATGAGCGCGGCGCCCCGGTCAAGCTGCTCGACGAGGTGCTCCCGCGCGCCCGCCACCGCGGCCAGCTCAACGCCCGCCTGCGCTACACGCCGCTTCAAGGCCTCGTCTTGGGCGTCGATCTCAGCGGCTACGTCGACGACTGGTCCGTGCGCCAGGTCGCCGTCGAACCCAGCCTCGAGATCCCGCTGTCGCGCACGATTCGCTGGCGCCTGTGGTACCGCCTCGCCTACCAGACCGCCGCGCGTTACTACGACGAGCGCCCCCTGGTCGAGGCCCGCTACCGCACCCAAGACGGCGATCTCGGTCGCTTTGTGCTGCACAGCCCTGGCACCCTGCTGACCCTCCCCTTTGGCGAGGAGCAGGTCTGGCTGGCGCGCATCGGACTCTACGGCTACGTCCGCAACGACGGCATCTACGGCCTCGGCGCCGACCTCGGGCTGGGCCTCGAATGGTAGGGCGCGCCGCGACCGTGGCGGCGACGATCGTCGCGATTTCACTAGTGATATCAGGGTGTTCCGCCCCGTGGACCGCCTTGGGCCCCACCGGTGCTCGACCCACGCCCGCGGTCCGCGCCCGCACCCTCGACGGCGCCCCGGCGACCTGGGACCAGGCCACCGCCGGCCCGCGCGAGAAGCTCGTCGTGTTCATGACGCTCTGGTGCGCGCCGTGTAAGGCCGAGCAGCCCGCCGTCGAGGCCTGGGCCCGCGCTCACGCGGCCACCCACGACACGCTGCTGGTGGTCAGCGGCAGCCCGCTCCATGACGTCCAGCGGATGGCCCGAGACCGCCGCCTCGCCGTCGACGACCTCGCCGTCTGGGTGGACTCCGACGGCGCCGTGGCCGCCCACTATGGCGTTGAGGCCACGCCGACCTTGCTGCGGCTAGCCCCCGACGGCCGCGTGCTGGGCACCTGGCACCGCGTCGACGACGTCCGCGTCGACACCCCCGGCGCCGCGCTCGAGCCCGTCACCGACAGCGGCGAGGAGCTCGGGACCTCCTACGACGTCGTGCTCCTCGCGCCGCCAGCCGCTCGCGAGCGCGCCACGGCCGACCTCGCCAGCGGCCGCGCCCTGGTCCGCGCGCTGGAGGCGCGCTTTTCCGAGTGGCGACCCGACAGCGAGGTCAGCCGCATCAACCGCCTCGCCGCCCAAGGCCCCGTCGAGCTGGCGCCCGACCTCCGCCAGCTCCTCGCCGGCGCCCTGCACGTCTGGACCGTGACCGACGGCGCCTTCGACATCACCTGGCGGCCGCTGGGCGATCTGTGGCGCGACGCCATGGTCGGGGGCGTTTGGCCCGAGCCCGCCGCCCTGGCCGAGGTCCTCGCGTCCGTCGGCTCCGCCCACCTGCGCCTGGACGCGCGCGGGCTCGCCTTCGACCACCCCGAGACGCGCATCGGCGTGGCGGGCGTCGCCAAGGGCTGGATCATCGACGCGCTCTGGCGCCACCTCACGCAGCGCGGCTATAGCCACGTCATCGTCAATATCGGCGGCGACTTACGCACCAGCGGCCGGCGCGCCGACGGCAGCCCGCAGGCCTTTGAGATCGCCGACCCGTACCACGCCGGCCGCTTCGTCGGCGCCGTCGAGGTCGAAGACACCGCCATCGCGACCTCCGGCAACTACGCCCGGGTTCGCGAGGTCCAGGGCCGCCGGGTGGGCCACATCCTGGACCCGCGGACCGGCCAGCCGCCTGCCTTCGACGGCTCGGTCACCGTGATGACCCGCGACGCGGCCATGGCGGACGCATTGGCCACGGGGCTCTTCGTGCTCGGGCCCGATCGCGGGCTGGCGCTGGTCGGCCGCGTCCCCGGCCTCGAGGTCATCTACGTCACCCGCGGCGGCCTGCGCAGCTCGCTGCCCGCGCTCGACGGCAGGCCGCTCGGCCAGCCGTCGAGCCGCTCCTGACCCGCGGCGGGCCGCCGGCGCACAGGGTGACGCTGAGCGCGGCCAGGTGACGCGATTTGTCAGGCGGCGGCGCTGCGTTCGGGCGTCGTGGGCCTCGCACTCAGTGTCGACCCAACCGTGTCCAGGAGCGCCGACAGGCGGAAGGGCTTCTCGACGACTTCGACGTCCAGGCCCAGCAGCCCCAAGGAGTAGCGCGCATCATCGGCCCGGGCCGACATCAACAGGACGGGGAGGCCGGGCCACTGGGCCGTGACGTGCGACATCAACGTCACACCATCGATCCGTGGCATGTGCACGTCCGCCAGCACCAACTCGACCTCCGCGTGCAGCGCGTTGAGCACCTCGATGGCGTCGGCGCCGTCGGTCGCCTCGACGACCTCGTAGCCGCCATACTCAAGGATGTGGCGGGTGATCCGGCGCACGGAGGGCTCATCCTCGACGACGAGAACGCGGGGCTTTGCGGAGTCGGTGCGTGCGGTCATCGGGGACTCCGGTCGCGCGGGCGTTGGGTGCCGCGCCGGGGTGACGGCGGCGGTGCGCGCATTCCATGCAGGAGACGTACCAACCGGCTGTCGGAAAAATCGGTGAGGAGGCGGGCGAGGCGCCGGGCCCGCGACCCGTCGGCCGCAGGGGGGTGTGACCCACGCGGCGAGGGTGTTACAGCAAATAACGCGCCGCGTCACGGGAGAAGTCGTTCGGCGTCAGACCCCCGCGACTCCGCGGCTACAACAGCGCGGTGATGCGGGCGACGGCCGACTCGACGGGTTCGCGGGTCGTGTCGACCTCGACCTCGGCGGCCTCCGGGGGCTCGTAAGCGGCATCGGCGCCAGGGAGCCCGGACAGCGCCCCCGAGTCGACTCTGGCATAGAGCCCCTTGGGGTCGCGGGCGCGCCGCTCGGCTTCGTCGCAGCGCACCCAGACCTCCAAAAAGCGAGGTGCGGCCTGCCTCGCCAGCTCGCGCCACTCGCGGCGGTGGGCGGTGGCGCTGACCACCGAGACCAGCCCCTCGGCCGCGTGTTGGGCGGCCATGACGCCGAGGGTGCGGTAGAACGCGTCGCGCTCGTCGTCGGTGTATGTCGGGGTGGGGGTCAGGACCTCGCGGAGGACGTCCGAGTCGAGCCAGGCGGTCGGCACGTCGTGGGCCTGAAGGTGGGCGACCAGCTCACGGGCGATGGTGGTCTTGCCCGCCGCGGGGGGGCCGGTCAGCCAGATGACGAGGCCGCCGGGGCTCACGAGAAGAGCGCCTCGACGCGGGCCGGGTCGAAGGGGGTGCCGGCGGCGAGGCGCTCGGCGAAGCTCAGCAGGCGGTCGCGCACGGCGTCGGGGACGTCGGGGTACCAGACGGGGCTCGCGACGACGAGGGTGCGCCAGACGAAGAAGGGGGCGACCAGCTCCAGCACTTCGTGGTCGCCGGTGGCCTCGAGGTAGGTGCGCCAGAAGCCGTGCCAGAGGTCCAGCAGGGCGCCGTCGAGGGTGCCGCGGGCGACCAGGGCGAAGAAGAGGTAGTTGAGCGAGAGGCAGGCCACGTCGTCGGCCGGTTCGCCGTGTCCGCCGCGGCTACAGTCGAGGACGGAGAAGTCGGTGGCGCCGCGGATGAGGATGTTGAAGGGGTGGAAGTCGCCGTGGACGCGGCGGGCGCGGTGGGTGCGGTCGGCGAGGCGCCAGCGCCAGCGGACGGCTTGGAGCTGCAGGGCGAGGAGGCGCTCGGAGGTGCCGACGGGGTGGCCGGCGGGCCAGGAGTCGCAGAGGCCGAAGATGCCTTCGCCGGAGCCGACCGCGTCCCGGAGCGCGCGGGTCCAGGCTTCGGGTGGAGCGGGCTCGGAGTGCAGGTCGGCGAGGTAGAGCGCCAGGGCGTCGGTCAGGGTGCGGGCGTCGGCGGACGCCTCGTCCAGGTGCGCCAGGGCTTGCAGGTGGGTGGCGTAGAGGTCGCCCTCCACGTAGTCGGTCAGCAGGAAGGGCTCGCCGCTGGGCAGTGTGCGCATGGCGCCGGTCTCGTCGAAGGCGCCGCAGGCCCAGGGACGGATGTGGCGCGGGATGGTGCCGAAGGTGTCCTGGCAGAGGGCCATCTGGGCGACGCGGTCGGCGCGCCGGTTGTGGCCGAAGGGGTCGGGCGACATGGTGCGCAGGACGACGTCGTGGAGGGTGGCGGCGGACTCGAAGCGGATGCGAATCGGCCGCCCGTAGCCATAGGCCTTGCCGCCCTCGGGCCCCTCGCCGAGCGGGGCCATGCTGACGACGCGCGCGCCGGGGTGGCCGTGGGTCTTCAGCCAGTCCTCAACGCCGCGCTCGGTGATCGCCGCAACGGGTTGGCGTGCCATTAGAGTTCGGTGCCAGGTCCTGGGGGATTCCCCAGGGTCTGACACCTCGACCGTGCTGACTTCATCGCGCCTCCGCCAGCGCCGCGCCGACCCCGTGACCCATCGGCCGCGCGGGTTTTGACGCACGCACCGAGAGTGATACAGCAACTGACGCGTCGCGTCACGCACCGCGCGGCTGGGTGTCAAGGCCCCGGGAAGATCGCCGGGTCGTCGTGCGGCAGGATCCGGGGCTCGCCGAGATCGCGCGGAGATGCAGGAGCGTGTCGGTATCCAGGTCCTGACCTTCGCCGACCACCACCTCCGTCGGGACCGAGCAACTGGATGCGACGTCTCGGGAGCCAGCGCGGCGCCCGGCGCGAATCGGATGCGGCGCTCCGCCACGTTGGCAGAGAGCGGCACGACGACGCCGTCCGGCGAGCGCGGGTCGTCGGATCCAGCAGATCAGGGCACGGGGAAGAAGTCCGAGTCGTAGTCGGGCAGGATCTTCCGGTCGCCGCTTTGGAGCAGGATCGGCTTGACCGCGCCGCCGGGCCAGTCGATGGTCGCGACCTCCCACATGTCCAGGCGCGCGACCGGGACGTCGGCGAGCTCTGACGCGAGCACGCCTCCGACATAGATGCGGACCGTTGCCAGCGACGGGCCGAGGCCGTGGTCGTGCCAGACGTGAACGCCGACCTTGTACTGTCGCGCGTCGGAGACCGGTGACATGGCGAGGCTTTCCACCTGGGCGCCTCCGGGGGCGTCGACCTTCAGGTGGGGGCCTGTGTCGGCGCTGGGGTCTGGCGAGCCCCAGTTCGGGTCCGTGTTGAACCAGAAGCAGTCGTAGTGCTCGTCGAACCAGCCGTCGGGCGCGCCATCTCTGTCGATGTCGAACCCCTGTGCGTCCGGGTGCGAGAAGTGGAGGTCCAGGTCCGCGCTCGACCCGGGGCCATCGTCGGTGGGGTCTTCGTCGCCCGGCGTCGTCCAGCGGAGCTCGACGAAGAGGTCGGGGCCCGGGCCCGCCTGGACCGTGGACGCGGCCGGCGCGCATTGCGGGTGGCCCGCGCTGTCGAGCACCGCGAGACCGAAGAGGTGGGGCCCAGGGTGGGACAGGGTGAACGTGGGCGACTCGCTGAAGGGCCCGGGGACGAAGCTCGCCGTGGAGTCCGCTGGCTGTGTCACGGTCCAGGAGTAAAACGGTGGGGCGCTGGCGCAGCCGAACGAAGACGACGCGCGCAGGTGGAGCTGCGTGCCCGGGGCGGCGAACGCGCCCTCCTTGACGGCGATGGCCGTGGGGGTCGGGCAGGCCGGGTCGTAGCCGGCGCCGCGTAACGAGACGCTCGTGGGCGCCGAATGCCCGACCGTGAGCAGGCGAATGTCGTCGGCGTCGTGGCCCCAGCTCCCGAAGACCGGGGACCCGAGCGCCGGGCCTGCGGCGTAGGTCACGCGGAAGGTCGCGCTCGTGCCCGCCGGGATGACGACCGGTGGGTCGCCGGCAGCGACCTGGCTCGACCCGCTGGGCATGGCCGCCACGTCGCCCCGCGGCAGCCCGCCCAGGTCCAGCGTGAAGCGCGAGCCGATCAGGCTGGCCAGCCCGATTTGGTGAATCACCAGGTCCGGGCTGCCCGCGTCGTCACAGGCCGAGATCGTGAGCTCCCGCGAGGATTCGTCGCCGGTCACCAGACACTGGAAGTCGACCTCGGCTGGAAGCCCCGGCTGACAAGGCTTCGCGTCCGTAGCGCCGACCGACGCGTGGAGCGGGATGCTCAGCTCGCCCGGGGTCGCGGCCGTGAGCAGGGTCAAGACCGCGCTGGCGTCGCCGGCTTCGACCGCGCGAAACGCTACCGTCAGTAGGCTCGAGCTCTCAGCAGGCGCCAGGCGAAGCGGCTCGCGGAACGTCACTCCCCCCGCGGCGCTGGCGGCCGACCAGGCGACCGGCTCGTCCGGGTGGAGGCCGTTGAGGGCGAAGCCGAGGTGACCGGTCAGCCGAAAACCGGTGATGGTCACCGCGGCCGGACCCGTGTTGGCGACGTCGAGGGACAGTCGGAGGGTCTTGCCCAGCCGCACCACGCCGAAGTCCAGCGGGTTCGGGCTCGCCACGAGGAACGTCGCCGGCGCGCCGGGCAGCTCGCCCGGGCCGGTGTCGTCGGCCGCTGAGGCGTCCGCACAGCCTGCGCCGCCGGGGCAGAGCGCGGCGCCGTCGCCCGCGCCCGCCGGCCCAGAGCAGCCCCAGGCCAGCAGGAGCGCGGCGAGGCTGAGCGACGCGAACCGCGCCAGCCCGCGCGTCATCGCCCTGGGGGCTGCACCCTCGCGGTTGGGGCCGGGGGCGCTTGCGCAATGCAGCATGGGGAGCCTCTTCAGCCGAAGTCGATGAGCGCGGGGCTGGGCGCTAAGGGCCAGTCCACCTCGCACTATCGGCCTCGGGGATGCCCCAGAGCAAGGGCAGAGTAGCGCGGCGCGACCGGCTTGAAACCCGTGGGCCGGTCGGCCGGACGGCGCGGGCGAGGCGGCTCGGGCGCCGCAGTACGCGGAGCCGCCGCTGACGATCTCGGGCGACGCCGCACCGGTGGCGCCACGGGCCGAGCTGGGCGACCTCGACCGCCCGCCGCGCGGAGGTGTCGCACAAGGCCGCGCAGCCGTCGCGCGTTCTCCTCGAGCGGACATGCTGGTCGGTAACTATATGAAATCAATCAAAAATATGGTGACGCATGTCCGCGCCGTGCTGGGGGAGTGACGGGCGCGGGATTCTGGTAGTCTCTGGTCATCGACGTCCTGGAGTCCCGTCATGTCCAAGACCTACCCCGTGCCGCTGCGCGTTTCGGTGGATTCTCCGAGCCCGATCCCCGACCGCGCGACCTATCGTGAGTCCTACGCCGCGGCGCTCGACGATCCCGATGGCTTCTGGCTGGCCATCGCGCGCGAGCGGTTGCGCTGGATGACGCCGCCGACCCAGGGCCAGGCGGGCGACTTTCACAGCGTCGAGGACGGGCCGCTGTCCTGGTTCGGCGACGGGCGGCTCAACGTGACCGAGACGTGCCTGGACCAGCATCTGGAGACGCGAGCGGACAAGACCGCGATCCTCTGGGAGGCCGATGAGCCGGGCCAGGGCCGCCGCATCAGCTACGGCGAGCTGCATCGCGAGGTGTGCCGGACCGCCAACGCGCTGCGTGCGCTCGGCGTCGAGAAGGGCGAGCGCGTCATCATTTATATGGGGATGGTGCCCGAGGCGGCCATCGCGATGCTGGCGTGCGCGCGGCTGGGGGCGGTTCACTCCGTCGTCTTCGGGGGATTTTCGGCGGAGGCCGTGCGCGACCGCGTGCGCGATTGCGGCGCGCAGTTGGTCATCACCCAGGACGAGGGGCGGCGCGGCGGCAAGTCGATTCCGCTGAAAGCCGTGGTCGATCAAGCGCTACAAGGCGAGCGCGGGGTCCACAAGGTGTTGGTGTTTCGCCACACCGGCGCCCCGATGACGATGGTCGAGGGGCGCGACGTCTGGTGGCATGACGTGGTTCCGGGCGCGGGCGACGATTGCGCGCCCGTCGAGTGCGGCGCTGAGGACGCGCTCTTCATCCTTTATACGTCGGGCTCCACAGGTAAACCGAAGGGGCTGGTGCACACCCAGGGCGGCTACCTGACCTACGCGGCGTACACCCACGAGATCGTGTTCGACCTGCGCGAAGACGACGTCTACGCCTGCACGGCCGACGTCGGCTGGATCACCGGGCACACCTACATCGTGTACGGTCCGCTGGCCAACGGCGCGACCACAGTGATGTTCGAGTCCGTGCCGACCTACCCGGACGCCGGGCGCTACTGGGACATGGTCGAGCGGCACCGCATCACCGTCTTCTACACGGCCCCGACGGCGATCCGCACGCTCGCGGCCCAGGGCGATCAGTACGTGAACACGTACGCGCGCTCGACGCTGCGGGTGCTGGGGACGGTGGGCGAGCCCATCAACCCGGACGCGTGGCGCTGGTACCACGACGTCGTCGGCGAAGAGCACTGCGCCGTGGTCGACACCTGGTGGCAGACCGAGACCGGCGGCATCGCGATCTCGCCGCTGGCGCCGGTCACTCCGACGAAGCCGGGGTCGGCGACCCTGCCGCTGCCGGGGATCGTGCCCGTGCTGATGGAAGAGGGCGACCGGATCTTGCGAGGGCCGGGCGAGGGGCGGCTCTGCCTCGCGCAGTCCTGGCCGGGTCAGGCGCGCACGGTGTGGGGCGACCACCCGCGCTTCGTCGCGACGTACTTCACGACGTATCCCGGGTATTACTTCACGGGCGACGGGTGTAAGCGCGACCACGACGGCTAC
>CAZNZH010000059.1:9684-13085 GCA_964577445.1 uncultured Myxococcales bacterium | reverse complement strand
GCTCCATGCACTCCCGCAGCAGCTCCAGGCGCTGGGGCAGGCTCCCGCAGGGCACCGCGACCGTGGCGTCGAGGACGGCCTTCAGCCGATGGGCGGGCGCCACCACCGCGGAGCGGCCGGCCTCCGCCGCGAAGGCCGGCTCCAGCTTCGCGCGGGCGAACGCCACGAAGGCCCGCGCCGACTGCACGCTCTGAAACCCCTGCCGGGCGAGCTCCAGACGCTCCTCGTCAGCCGGCATCCACCCGGTGTCCATGTCGCTCACCAGCTCACGCCCTCAAAGCGCCGGCCGGCTCACAGGCCTTGGCTGCGCGCCCGAATCGCCGCCAGCAGGCGCTCCTCGAACGCCGCGACGGGCATCGTCTCCTGCTCCTGCACGCCGTAGCGCCGCAGCGTGACCGTGCCGTCCTCCACCTCGCGCTCGCCGACCACCAGCACGTTCGGGATCTTGCTGGTGACCGCGTTGCGGATCTTCTTGCCCATGGTGTCCGAGGTCGGGTCCATCTCGGCCCGCACCATCTGGCCCCGCAGCCGCTTGACCAGCCCGGCCCCGTACGCGTCGAAGCGCTCGCCCACGGTCACCACGCGCACCTGAATCGGCGCCAGCCAGGTCGGGAAGGCCCCGCCGTAGTGCTCGATCAGAAACGCCACGAAGCGCTCGTGGGTCCCCAGCGGCGCCCGGTGGATCACGTAGGGCCGGTGCTCGGCGTTGTCCGCGCCCACGTAATGCAGGCCCAGCCGCTCCGGGACCGCGAAGTCGAGCTGGTTGGTCGACGCCGTCTCTTCTCGCCCGGTCACCGTGCGGAACTGGATGTCGATCTTCGGCCCGTAAAACGCCGCCTCGCCCTTCACTTCCTTGAAGGGCAGCCCGCTCTGAACCATCGCGTCGCGCACCAGGGTCTGGGTGCGCTCCCAGGCCTCGGGGTTGTCGACGTACTTCTCTTTTCCCTTCGGATCCTCAGGATCCCACGTAGAAAAACGCATGTAGTAGTCGCTCAGCCCGAGGATCTCGTAGACCTCGCGGTGAAGCTCCATCACGGCCAGAAACTCCGTCTGGATCTGCTCTTCGGTGCAGTAGATGTGCGCGTCGTTCATGCACATCCCGCGCACGCGCAAGAGCCCCGACAAAGCACCCGAGTCCTCGAACCGGTAGACCTGCCCGTACTCCGCGAGCCTGAGCGGCAGGTCGCGATAGCTCCGCGGCCGCGCGTCGAAGATCCGGTGGTGGTGCGGGCAGTTCATCGGCCGCAGCGCGTAGCTCTCCTTGACCTCGACGACCGTGCCACCCTCGGTCTCCCGCTCCTCGCGCAGCTCCATCACCGGGTACATGTGGCTCGCGTAGTAGGGCAGGTGACCGGTCTTGTAATAGAGGTCCACCTTGCTCAGGTGCGGCGTCGAGACCCGCTCGTAGCCGTACTTGAACTCCAGCTCCTTCATCAGCCGCTCGAGCTCGTCGCGGATCACCGTCCCGTTCGGCAGCCACAGCGGCAGGCCCTTGCCGATGGCGTCGTCGATGACGAAGAGGTCCAGCTCCTTGCCGAGCTTCTTGTGGTCGCGCGCCAGCGCCTCCGCGTGCGCCTTGACGTGCGCGTCCAGCGCCTCGCGCGTCTCGAACGCCCACGCGTAGATCCGCGTCATCTGCACGTTGTCCGAGTTCCCGCGCCAGTAGGCGCCCGCGAGGCTGCGCAGCTTGAACGCGCCCGCCGGGATCTCGCGGGTCGACTCGACGTGCGGCCCCTCGCACATGTCGACGAAGGGCCCGTTCGTGAAAAACGACAGCGCCTTGATCCCCTTTTTGTCGAAGAGCTCCTCGGCGTACTCGCGCTTATACGGCTCGCCCATCGCCTCGAGCCGCGCCATCGCCTCCTCGCGGCTCAGGTCCTCGCGCTCAAACCTCTGATTTTGCTTGAGAATATGCTTCATCATCTTCTCGAGCTCAGGCAGATCCTCGTCGGTCAGCGGCGAGCTCAAGATGAAGTCGTAGTAAAACCCGTCCGAGATCGGCGGCCCGAACCCCAGCGTCGAGCCCGGGCGCAGCTTCAGCACGGCCTGCGCCAGCACATGCGAGAGGCTGTGCCGGATGCGGTATAGGGAGTCTTTCTCAGCGCCTTCGTCGGCGTGGCTGTCCATGTCTCTCTCCGGTGTCGCGCGGTCCGCGGACGCACGGAATTACGCCTTTCGGGCGGCGCCTTCAAGCAAACCAGCCTCTCCACCGGCGGTCAGCCCCGTCGCCGACCGCCCGGCGTCGGCGCCAGATGCAGCCCGCACTCGCGCTTGGTCGACTCCTCCCACCACCAGCGCCCCTCGCGCGGATGCTGGCCGCGATGCGTCGCCCGCGTGCACGGCGCGCACCCGATCGACGCGAAGCCCCGGTCGTGCAGCGGGTTGAAGGGCACATGCCGCTCGCGAATCCACGCCCAGACCTCGTCCTCGCTCATCTCGGCCAGCGGGTTGACCTTCACCAGCGTGCGGTCAGGCCCCGAAAACCGAGGATCCGGCTGAAGAATCGGGACATGGGCTCGGGTCGGGCTCTGATCGCGGCGCTGCCCGGTCATCCACGCCGGGCGGTGCCGCAGCGCGCGCGTCAGCGGCTCGACCTTGCGGATCCCGCAGCACTCCTGGTGGCCGTCCTCGTAGAAGCTGAAGAGCCCCTTCTCACGCACGAAGGCCTCGAGCGCGCCGGCGTTTGGCGACAGCACGTCGACGGTGATCCCGTAGTGGCGGCGGACCTGGTCGATGAACTCGTAGGTCTCGGCGTGAAGCCGCCCCGTGTCCAAGACGAAGGTGGAGAAGGGCAGCCCGGTCTCGATGGCCATGTCGATGAGCACGACGTCTTCGGCGCCGGAAAACGCGATGGTGCAGTCCGACCCGAAGCGCTCGAGGGTCCACTGCACGATCTCGGGCGGGCTCATCTCCGACAGCTCGCGGGCCGCGGCGTCGAAGTCCAGGTCGTCGGAGTCGGGCCCGGGCGGCGCGCCTGGCGGGATGGCGAGCACGTCGCGAAAGACTGAAATCGCGCTGGTGTAGATGCGCGCGGGGCCGCCTCCGTCCTCGACGATCCAAAAAGGCGCGAGGTCGACCTGGTGCTGCTGCGCCAGCTTCATCCCGGGCGAGTCGGGGTCGCCTTCCTGGGCGATGACCACCTCGTCGAGCCGCTCCCACACACCGCGCCGGCGCAGGAGGTCTTCGGCTTGAGCGCACTTGCGGCACGGCGTGCCGTCCGCGAGCAGCTTCTTGACCATGGTCACGCGCATGGGCGTCCTCCGGGGTGTGGGGGCTGCGAGAGCTATCACCGGCCCTCACGGGGGACAAGTCGCAGGCGCCCGCTGAAGACGCCGAGCGGCGGCTGCGGCCGGCCGCCGCGGCTACTCGATCAGGCGGTCCAGGTGCGCGGCGTTGGCGGC
>CAZNZH010000059.1:0-9674 GCA_964577445.1 uncultured Myxococcales bacterium | reverse complement strand
TCGCCCAGCGCGATGAGGTCGCGGGCGAAGGCGCCGTCGAAGAGGAGGAAGCTCGCCGCGTCGGCGCTGGCGAGGTTGTCGGACGCCAGCAGCGCGCGCATGGGCCCCGACATCACCGAGCGCATGCGGTGGGGCTCGCGGAGCACGCGGGCGGCCATCATGCCGACGTCGGCGCCGGGGCGGATGGCGACGTAGCGCACGATGTCGTAGGGGCGCCGGCCGAAGCGGCCGAGCTCCGTCTGGAGCTTGGGGATGAACTCGCGGCCGTACATACGCGTGCCGGCGGTGAGGATGTCGTTGATGCGGTCGAGGCGATCGAGGTCCCAGGCCATGCGGTCGAGGAAGAGGCTGTTGAAGAGCTTGCCGAGGAGCTGGCCGAGGCCGGGGAAGACGCCGGGGACCTCGATGCGTGCGCTGCGGGCGGCCAGCGCCACGACCAGCAGGCGTTCGGCGCCCAGGCGGAGCGCCGGGGATAGCGGCGTGTTCTGGCGCAGGCCGCCGTCGGTGTACCAGTAGTCGCCGACCTGAACTGGTGGAAACAAAAAGGGAATCGAGGAAGACGCCAGGACGTGCTCGGCGCGGATGTGGGAGGTGTGGCCGATGAGGGTGCGGTCGTGGGGCCAGCGCGGCGGCGGGAGATCGGGGTGGTGGTCGACGAAGATGTGCGTCTGGCCCGAGCCGATCTCGGTGGCGGTGACGGCGACGGCGTCGAGGCGGCCCGAGCGGACGACCTCCGGGATGCGCTCCCAGTGCACGGCCTCGCGGACGAGGCGCTCGAAGTGCGAGGTCTCGAAGATGCCGGTCGCTGGGCTCTGGCCGCGGCGCGCGACCAACCGGTAGGCGCTGGCACCGAGCATTCGCGTGGCGTGGGACGCCGAGAAGGTCAGGATTCGGCCGATCTCGAGGTTGACCCAGAGCTCCTCGAGCTCAAGCACGGACTCGGGGGTCAGGCCGCGGCTGGCGAGGTAGCAGCCGTTGATGGCGCCGACAGACGAGCCGGTGATGACCTTGACGTGAGTCAGGATCTCGGGTCGGTGAGCCGCGATCCAGGTGAGGACGCCGACCTCGTAGGCGCCGCGCGCGCCGCCGCCGGAGAGCACGAGCGCGATCTTGGGGGGAGCAGCCATCGCGGCCGACTATGGTGCGGGCGGGCCCGAGGTCACAAGATTCTTGGTCGTCGTGTGGGCTCCCGCGGCCCAGCGGCGCGCGGGCCGGCGACGACCGCAGGCCCGACGCCACGCCGCAAACGCGACGGTGCGTTGCGCGCTCGGGGCCGCCGCGGTATCAACCCGGCCGTCGCCAAAACAGCTACTCACCGCTGGCTCAGAGCGCGAGGAGGGCCCCCAGATGACCGCCGCGGATGTCGCCATCAGCCACCCCACTCCCGCGGAGCTGGTGGCTACGATCCTGTTTGGCATCGCGATCTTGCACACCTTCTCTGTGAAGCGCTTCGAGATGATGGCGCACAAGTACCCGTCGGGGTCCATCGCCGAAAACCTCTTTCATGTGCTCGCCGAGGTCGAGGTGGTCTTCGGCCTGTGGGCGGGCCTCTTCGTCGGCATTTTAGGGTTTCTGCACGGTAAGGAGTTCGTGGTCGGCTACCTCGAAGGGCGTAACGAGATGTACACCCTCGAGTTCACCGAACCGGCCTTCGTCTTCGCGATCATGGCGATCGCCGCGACGCGGCCGGTGATCCAGCTCGCGACGCGCTCCATCGGGACGCTCTCGCGCCTCATCCCCTTGCCCGACACGCTGTCGTTTTTCGCGGTCGCGCTGATCTTGGGACCGATCCTCGGCAGCTTCATCACCGAGCCCGCCGCGATGACCGTGACCGCGCTGGTGTTGAAGGCGCGCTACTACGACCACGGCATCTCCAGACGCCTCATGTACGCGACCCTGGGCGTGCTCTTCGTCAACATCTCCATCGGCGGCACCCTGACGAACTTCGCCGCCCCGCCGGTGCTGATGGTCGCGACGACATGGGGCTTCGACAACGCCCACATGTTCGGCCACTTCGGCTGGAAGGCCACGGTGGCCGTCGCCATCAACACCATCGCGCTCTGCGTCATCTTCGGTCGCGAGCTGGTGCGCCTGGGCGAGCGCGGCACCGGCTTCGACGAAGGCGCCGTGCTCCCCCCGCCCGACCCACGCGGTCCGGCCCCGGCGTGGTTGATCCTCCTCCACTGCATCTTCCTGGCCGCCGTGGTGCTGAACTCGCACCACATGGTCGTGTTCATGGGCATCTTCCTCTTCTTCCTCGGCGTCATCGCCGTGACCGACGAGCACCAAGACCGGTTGCAGCTCCGCGAGGCCCTCCTCGTCGGGTTTTTCCTCGGCGGGCTCGTGACCCTCGGCGGATTCCAGAAGTGGTGGCTCAAGCCGCTGATCGGCAGCCTCGGCGAGGTGCAGCTCTTCTTGGGCGCCACCTCGCTGACCGCCGTCACCGACAACGCGGCGCTGACCTACCTCGGCTCGCTGGTGGACGGCATCTCGGACACCTCGAAGTTCGCGCTCCTCGCAGGCGCGGTCTCGGGCGGCGGCCTCACCGTCATCGCCAACGCCCCCAACCCCGCCGGCTACGGCATCCTGCGCTCGAGCTTCGGCGACAACGGCATCAGCCCCGCGGCCCTCTTCGCCGCAGCCATCGGGCCCACGCTGGTCGCCATGGCCTGCCTGTGGTTTTTGCCGAGCGCGTGGTGAGCCCGGCACGCCGCGCCCTGGTGACGGGGGCCAGCCGAGGCATCGGCGCGGCCGTCGCGCGCCGCTTGGCCCGCGACGGCTACGAGCTCATCGTCAACTACCGCAGCGATGACGCCGCCGCCGAGGCCGTCCGCGACGCCATCGTCGAGGCGGGCGGCACAGCCAGCCTCGCGCGCTTCGACGTCTCCGACCGCGTGGCTTGCGAAAACGCCGTCACCGCCTTGCTGAGAGACGGCCCGCCCATCGCCGTCTTGGTCAACAACGCCGGCATCATCCGAGACGGCATCTTCCCGACCATGAGCTGGGACGCCTGGGAGGCCGTGACCCGCACGACCCTGGACGGCTTCTACAACGTCACCCGCCCCCTGGTGATGCCGATGGTGCAGCAGCGCTTTGGGCGTATCATCAGCATGTCGTCGGTGTCGGCGACCCGCGGCAACCGTGGCCAGGTCAACTACGCCGCGGCCAAGGCCGGCATCATCGGCGCCACCCGCGCGCTGGCGATGGAGGTGGCCAAACGTAAAGTCACCGTCAACGCGGTGGCTCCTGGGCTGATAGAGACCGAGATGATCTCGGGGGTGCCTGACATGATCCTTCAGCAGATCCCAATGCGCCGTGTCGGTCAGCCCGACGAGGTCGCCGCCCTGGTCAGCTTTCTGGCCAGCCCGGACGCCAGCTACATCACGGGGCAGGTCATCGGCATCGACGGCGGCTTTCAGTGAGCGCCCCGTGGGACGTCATCGTCGTGGGCGCTGGGCCTGCGGGCGCGACCGCGGCGACGTTGTTGGCCCGGGACGGCCACCGCGTGCTGGTGCTGGAGCGCGAGACCTTTCCGCGCTTTCACATCGGCGAGTCCTTGCTGCCGGCGAGCCTGCCGGTGCTGGACGCCCTGGGCGTGCGGCCCCAGACCGAGGCCTTCATTCACAAAGCCGGCGCGCAGTTCATCGATGAGGCGGCGGGGCGCGGTCGCCGCTTCGACTTCGACGCGGCCATGGCCGGCCCGCCGCGCCACGCCTACCAGGTCGTGCGCGCCGACTTCGACGTGGCGATCCGCGACCGCGCCCTGGCCGCCGGGGCCGAGGTCCGCCACGGCGAGCGCGTCCGCGAGGTCGAATTCGACGCGGACGGCGTGTGGGTGCGGACAAAGACGGGTTCGGAGCGCGGGCGATTTCTCGTCGACGCCACCGGGCAGGACCGGATGCTCGCGCGGCGCGATCGCTCGGTCTCGCCGCACGCGGGCTTCGGAAAGGCCGCGATCTTCACTCACTTTAGCGGGCTGAGCGACGCGGCAATGGCGGAGATAGGCGCCGAGGGCGACATCCGCATCCTGATGAGGGACGACGGCTGGGCGTGGCTCATCCCCCTGGCCGGCCGCCGCCTCAGCGTGGGCGTCATCAGCCGCGATGAGAAGATGGACCGGTCGCTGCTGGACGCGCTGATCACCGGCTCGCCGCTGACCAGGCGCCTCACCGAAGGGGCTGAGCGCGCGGAGACCCGCATCATCGCGAACTTCAGCTACCGCAACACCGCTCCTCACGGCCCGCGCTACGTCTGCATCGGCGACGCGGCGTGCTTCCTCGACCCGGTCTTCTCCTCCGGGGTCAGCGTGGCCCTCATCTCCGGCTCGCTGCTCGCGTCGACGCTGTCGCCCTTTTTGCGTGATGGCAGCGAAGGAAATGACGGCATCATGGCGCCGCTGTTCGCCCACGTGGACCGCGGCATCGACACCTTCGCGGCGCTGATTCACCGCTTCTACAACACCCGCTTCGTCGACCACTTCTTCCTCGACGCGCCGTCGGGAGACGAGCTCATCCCCGGCATCACCAGCATCCTGACCGGCGACGTGTGGCGCGACGACAACCCCTTCCAGGACATGCTGCTGCGGTCGAAGAGGCAAAATCAGCCCGCGGCCGGCGACTGACCAGCCCGAGCGCGGCCGCTCCCTCCCGGAAGGCGTTCCCTGTTCGGACCGAGCGTGACGCCAGCGACGTCTTTTCAGGGGCTTACGAGCGGAGGGCGCTCGCCGAGCGCAAAGACCGACGCGCGGAAGTCCCTGAAAAGACACGAGCCAGCCGCGCGACGGGAGAACATGGGGGCACCCTCTCAGCACAGGCTGTGTGATTCCGCGCGTTGTTGGCCGCCGCGGCGTTCTGGTAGGGTCCGCCGCCCCGCCGCCGAGAAGCCATGCGAAGCCCCCTCCCCATCACCGGTTATAGTGTCTGCAACGCCTTGGGGACGGGCCGCGCCGCCGTGCGGGATGCGCTCGAGGCCGGGCGCACGGGGCTGGGTCCTTCCCCGATCGCGGTTCACTTCCCGACCGCGGTGGGCGCGATGCCGGTCGCGCTGCCGGCGCTCAGCGGGGCGGCTAGCGCGTGGTCGACGCGCATCGCCCAGATGGCCGGCCTGCTGACCACCGAGCTGGAACCGGCGCTCGAGCGGGCGAGGGCGCGGTGGCGGCCCGAGCGCATCGCGATCGTGTTGGGCACCAGCACCGCGGGCGCTGCGTCGACGGAGCGCGCTTACGGCTACTTCGTCGACAAGGGCGTGATGCCCGAAGAATACGACTTCCGCCGCCAGCACACCTACGGCGCGCTGCTGAACGTCGTGCGCGAGCTCACCGGCGCGACCGGGCCGGCCTGGGTGGTCTCGACGGCGTGCACCTCGAGCGCGAAGACCCTGGCGTCGGCGGCGAGGCTCATCGAGGCCGACATGGCGGACGCGGTGATCACCGGCGGCATCGACACCCTGTGCGCGATGACGCTGATGGGCTTTCGCGGGCTGGGCGCCTTGTCCGACGCCGGCTGCCGCCCCTTCGGCGAGGGGCGCGACGGCATCAGCGTCGGCGAGGGCGGCGCGCTCTTGCTCATCGAGCGCCGCGGCGACCCGCTGGCGCTGCTGTCTGGCGTTGGCGAGACGTCGGACGCGTATCACATCAGCGCGCCGCACCCTGACGGCCTCGGCGCGACCTCCGCGATGCAGCAGTCGCTCGCCCAGGCCGGCCTGAGGCCCGAAGACATCGACCACATCAACGCCCACGGCACGGGCACGCCGCTCAACGACATCGCGGAGAGCAAGGCGATTGCCGGGCTCTTCGGCCGCGAGGTCCCCGTGGTCTCGACGAAGGGCTACACGGGCCACACCCTGGGGGCGGCCGGCTCGACCGAGGCCGCCCTGGCGGTGATGGCCATCGAAGAGGGCTTCATCCCGGCGTCGCTGGGTGCCGCGCCCTTGGACCCGCGCATCGAGGTGCACGTCCCGCTGGTGACCACCCGCGGGCGCTTTCGCCATGTGCTCAGCAACAGCTTCGCGTTCGGCGGCAACAACACCGCCGTCATCGTGAGCGCGCCATGAGCGCGCGCATCATCATCACGGGGGTGGGGCTGTGGACGCCGGGATTTGCCGACCCGCGCGCGTGGCTGGCGGGCGTGGCGGACCCCGAGGTGCTGGCGCCCCAAGCCGCGTGGGTCGAGCCCCGCGCGCGCCGCCGCGCGAGCCTCTTGACGCGGGCGCTGGCCGAGGTCGCCGAGCAGGCGCGGGCTCAGGCCGGGCTGGATCTCGGCGTCGTGCCGACCGTGTTCGGCTCGGCCCTGGGCGAGGCGTCGACGATGATCGGCTTGCTGGACCAGATGTGGCGCGAGGGCGGCGAGCTGTCGCCCATGGGCTTCACCCTGAGCGTGCACAACGCGGCGGCCGGGGTGGTCTCCATCGCCGCCAAAAACCGAGGGTTTACCACGTCGATCGCCGCGGACTACGACACGCCGGCCATGGCGCTCATCGAGGCGTTCGCGCTCATGGAGACCCGCGGCGAGCCCGTGCTGATCGCCTGCGGCGACGAGGCCGCGCCCGAGCACCTGGTCCCCGACCCGCAGCGCTTTGAGGCGCTCGCGGTGGCGATCGCCTTGGCGCCGCCTGGGTTTTCGGGCCCCTGCCTCGCCACCCTCGACATACCGTCCATCGACGCGCCGACCCTGGGCGGGGCCGAGCTGAGCGCCGACCTGGGCCGCAGCCCGGAGGTCGGGCTATTGGACCTGGTCGACGCGGTGCTGCGCGGCCGGTCAGGCACGCTGCGCCTGGACCGGGGCGAGGGCCGCGGCTACTGCGTCCGGCTCGAGAGCGTCGCCCGATGAGCGCCTGGCCGCCCATCGCCGAGCTGGTCCCCCACGCCCCGCCGATGATCCTCATCGACCGGATGCTCGACTGGGAGCCCGGATTCGCGCGCTGCGAGCTGACGGTCCGCGACGAGGCGCCCTTCGTGAGCGGCGGCCGGGTCCACGGGATCGTCGGCATCGAGACCATGGCGCAGACCGTGGCGGCGTGCCTGGGCTATGAGGCGTACGCGGGCGGCGAGGGCGTGCGCGTCGGCGTCATCATCGGCTGCCGGCGCCTGGACCTCGAGCGCGCCTGGGTCCCGGTCGGCACCCGGCTGACCATCGAGGCCCGGCGCGTGCGCGGCAACGAGGTGCTGAGCCACTTCCAGTGCCGGGTCTTAGACGGCGAGTCCGTCGTCGCCACCTCGCTGCTCAGCCTCTACCACGCGTCGGAGCCGCCGCCCGACGAGGCGTGACGAGGCGGGCGCGACCTACGCGCGCCGCTCGCCCACCAGCAGCCGCGTGCCGCCGAGCAGCGGCAGGCTCTCGCTCACGACCAGCCCCGCCTCATAAAAGAGGTGCCGCAGCTCGGGCTTGGTCCGCTCGCGCCCGCCGCGGGTGAGCACCAGCATCTCGAGATCCAGCAGCCGCGTGGCGTCGGGGCGATTGCCGGGGAGCACGACGTTGTCGACCACCAGCACGCGCCCCGAGGGCCCCATGGCCTCTGCGCAGCGCGCGAGGATCTGCGTGGCCGCGTCATCGTCCCAGTTATGCAGCACATGCTTCAGCACATAGGCGTCGGCTCCCTGGGGCACCGACACGAAGAAGTCGCCGGCCTCCACGCGCACGGCGGCGCCGCCGTCTGCACCAGACAGGCGCTCCCGGGCCGCGCTCGCGACGTGCGGCAGATCGAAGAGCACCGCGTCGAGCGCCGGAAAGCGCTTGAGCAGCTCCAGCAGCAGGGTCCCGCGCCCGCCGCCCACGTCGACCACGGTGTGAAAGCGGCTGAAATCATAGCGCTGAGCGAGGGCGTGGGCCTGGTGGCGCGTGAAGGCGTCGACGGCGGCGTCGTAGCGCGCCGCGTCGGCCGCGTGAGACTCCAGGTGCTCGTACAGCCCCACGCCGTGCACCGCGTCGAAGGCCGGCTCGCCGGTGCGGACCGCGGCGCCCAGGGCAGGCCACGGCGCCCACTGGGACTCCGAGCCGACGAAGATCGCCAGCGGGCCCAGGGCGTCACTGCCGAGCTGGGCGCCCACCTCGGTGAGGCCGAAGCGGCCGTCCAGACCCTCCTCGACCAAGCCCGCGCCCGACATCGCGCGGAGCAGGCGGCTCAGCGAGGGCGGGTGGCACCCCAAGCTCGCGGCCAGCTCGCCGGCGGCGCGCGGCCCCGCCGCCAAGGCGTCCGGGATCCCGAGCGTGGCGGCCGTGGACACCATCTGGGTCAGCCACTTGCCGCCCAGCATCTCCATCAAACGACCAGCCGCCGCCTCGGCTTTTTCGTCTCGCGTCGTCTCCGTCACGCGACCGCGACCGCGTCGCCCGGGTAGCCGAGCAGCCGCATCGAGCCGACCTTGTCGGCGTGGTAGCGAATCGGGCCGAGGTTTCGCTCGATGTCGACGGTGATGGCGGGCAGCGCGCGCCGCCGCGGCCGGCCGGCCAGGAGCTCCGCGTCGAAGCGCCCGGGGGTCTGCTTGAGCTGCCAGCTCGCGACCCCGGCGGCGTCCATGAGCTCGCGCCCGCGCTCGGGCCCAAGCTCCATCACGATGCGGACCAGCAGCTCGGCGACGATCTCCTCGCCCTCGACCAGCCGCTTCTTCATGTGCGCCATGGTCTCGTCGGGCGTGCGCTTGTCGGCCAGCTCCATGTGGATGTCCACCAGCACCGACGGGTACTGCGGCAGCCCGATGAAGCCGCCCTCGGGCCCCTCGGGGTGCAGCCGCGCCCACGTGCTGAGCAGCATCTGCGCGTAGTCGGACAGCTCGACGTAGCGCGCGCCCACGTGCCCGAAGGCCTCGTGCACCGCCCCGGTGAGCTTGTAGATGTCTTGGAGGAAGTACTGGCACGGGAAGCACCAGTAGCTGAAGTTATCCCAGTAGATCTTGGCCGCCATGGCGCGGGCGTGGCCGTAAACCGGCGCCGCGTGGCGGACGATGCCGGCCGCGCCCGACACCAGCGAGCGGTACTGGAGATTCAGCTCGCGCGCTCGGGTCTCGAGGTCGCCGCCCGTGTGATCGACGCGGATCAGCTCAGTGGTGAAGCTGTTGGCGAAGGCGATGAAGTCCGTGCCGGGGCTGTAGAGCGGGTCGACGAAGGCGCCGGCCTCGCCGACCAGGCCCCAGCGGTCCTGCGACCAGCAGCGGGCGACCTGGTGGCTGTAGCCGCTGAGGCAGAGGAAATCGAGGATCTCGGCGCCCTCGAGGGCGCCGGCGAGCAGCGGCTCGTGGGTGCGGATGAAGTCCAGGCAGCGCTCGAGCGAGCGCACCGAGTCGAACCCGTGCACCGAGTCGTGCACGACCACGCCGACGCTGGTCTTGCCCGTGGGCAGCGGGATGAGCCAGACCCAGTAGCCCTCGCCCATCAGGTGGACCGTCGACAACCAGCGCTTGGGCGCGAAGGGAGCCGAGTGCCAGTCGATGGCCGTCGGCGGGACGAGGCTGGCCACGTCAAAGCGACCCTCGATGCGAAACCAGCCGGCGTTGGCGTCGTGGGCGATGCCGCGCTTGAGCTTGAGGCGTTTGCGCAAGAGCGCGTTTCGCCCGGTCGCGTCGACCACCCAGCCCGCGGTCAGCGCCGCCGTATGGTCGCCGCTGACCGCCGTGATCCTGTGGACCGCGCCGCCCTGACCCAGCTCGATCTCCCGCACCGTGACGCCCTCGAGCATCACGA
>CAZNZH010000058.1:0-13116 GCA_964577445.1 uncultured Myxococcales bacterium | reverse complement strand
TCAAGTACGACCTGCACCTCGACGACGTGGCCCTCGCGCTGCAACGCAACAACTCCAACGTCGGCGGCGGCGTGGTGGGGCGCGGCGGCGAAGCCCAGATCGTCCAAGGCGTCGGCCTCGCCACCACCATCGCGGACATCGAGTCCATCGCCGTCGCGGCGCACCACGGCGTCCCGATCCACATCCGCGACATCGCCCGCGTCGAAGAGGGCCACGAGCTGCGCCGCGGCGCCGTCACGGCCGAAGGCAGAGGCGAGGCCGTCTTGGGCCTCGGCTTCATGCTCATGGGCGAAAACAGCCGCGAGCTCACCCAGCGCCTCGAGGCCCGCCTCAAAGAGGTCCAGACCAGCCTCCCCGAAGGCGTCCGCCTCGTCCCGGTCTACAGCCGCACCCACCTCGTCGACGAGGTCCTCCACACCGTCCGCAAAAACCTCGTCGAGGGCGCGCTCCTCGTCATCGCCATCCTCTTCGCCTTCCTCGGCAACCTCCGCGCCGGCCTCATCGTCGCCCTGGCCATCCCGCTGTCGATGCTCTTCGCCTTCAACGCCATGCTCAGCTTCGGCATCGCCGGCAGCCTCATGAGCCTCGGCGCCATCGACTTCGGCCTGGTCGTCGACAGCTCGGTCATCATGGTCGAAAACGCCGCCCGACGCGTCGCCGGCGACACCACCGGCCGCCCCATCCGCGACATCGTCCGCGACGCCGCCGTCGAGGTCCGCCGCCCGACGCTCTTCGGCGAGCTCATCATCGCCATCGTCTACCTGCCGGTCCTCGCCCTCGAAGGCGTCGAGGGGAAGCTCTTCCGCCCCATGGCCCTGACCGTCATCTTCGCCCTCGCCGGCTCCATGCTGCTCTCCTTCACCCTGATGCCGGCGCTCGCCAGCCTCGCGCTGAAGCGCAGTCAAAAACACAGAGATCCTCTGCTCATCCGAGGCCTCCAGCGCCTCTACCGCCCCGTCCTCGCCTGGGCCCTACGCCGCCGCGCCATCGTCTTGGGCGCCGCCCTCGGGGCCCTCGCCGGCGCCGGCCTCTTGGCTACCGACCTCGGCTCCGAGTTCGTCCCGCGGCTGCGCGAACAGGCGCTGGTCATCAACACCGTGCGCCTCGCCGGCATCTCGCTCGACGAGTCCGTCCGCTACGGCACCCAGGTCGAGCGGGTGCTGCTCGAGGCCTTCCCCGACGAGATCGCCCACATCTGGACCCGCACCGGCACCGCCGAGGTCGCGACAGACCCCATGGGCCTCGAGGTCTCCGACGTCTTCTTGACCCTGACCCCGCGCGAACGCTGGCGCCGCGCCGCGACCCAAGACGCGCTGACCCAGCAGGTCGCCGCCACCCTCGAGGGCATGCCCGGCATGCGCGCCGCCTTCACCCAGCCCATCGAGATGCGCATGAACGAGATGATCGCCGGGATCCGGTCCGATCTCGGCATCCGCCTCTTCGGCGACGACTTCGACGCTCTGCGAACCGGCGGTGACGCCATCCGCGACGCCGTCGAGAAGATCCCCGGCGCCACCGAGGTCACCGTCGAGCAGCTCACCGGCCTCCCCATCCTGCGCATCGAGGTCGACCGCGCCGCCATCGCCCGCTACGCCATCCCCGTCGACGAGGTCCTCGCGCTGGTCGAGTCCCTCGGCACCCGCAAGGTCGGCGAAATCGTCGAGGGCCAGATGCGCTTTGATCTCGTCTTGCGCCTCGGCGACGCCTACCGCGACGACCCCCGCCAGCTCGAGCGCCTCCTGGTCACCGCCCCCGACGGCCAGCGCGTCCCCCTGGGCCAGCTCGCGACCATCGCGGTCGTCGAGGGCCCCTCGACCATCAACCGCGAGTGGGCCCGCCGCCGCATCACCGTCCAGGTCAACGTCCGCGACCGCGACATCGGCTCGTTCGTGGCCGAGGTCCGCGACGCCATCGCAAAGATCCAGCTCCCACCTGGCTATTATGTGCGCTACGGCGGCCAGTTCGAGCACCTCGAGCGCGCCCGCCAGCGCCTGATGATCGTCGTGCCCCTGGCGCTGTTGCTGGTCCTGTCCCTGCTCTACTTCACCTTCGGGCGCCTGCGCGACGCCGTCTTGGTCTTCACCGGCGTCCCCTTCGCGGCGGTCGGCGGCGTCGTCGCGCTCTCGCTGGCCGCGATGCCCTTTTCCATCTCGGCGGGCGTCGGCTTCATCGCCGTCAGCGGCGTCTCGGTGCTGGGCCAGCTCGTCCTGGTCTCCCGAGCGCGCCAGCTCATGGCCTCGGGCGAGGCCCTCGCCCAAGCCACCTACGACGCCGCCGAGACCCGCCTCCGCCCCGTACTGATGACGGGCCTCGTCGCCGCGCTCGGCTTCATCCCGATGGCGCTGAACACGGGCGTCGGCGCCGAGGTCCAGCGCCCGCTCGCCACGGTGGTCATCGGCGGCGTCATCACCTCGATGCTGGCGACCCTGGTGGTCCTGCCCGTGCTCTACGCCACCTTCGGCCCGCCCGGGGCGGCTCCACCGGCGCCTCACGATGAGAAATTAAATGTGTAGTCTGGGCGTCAGACGCCTGACGCGGTGCGCGCGCGCTCCAGCACCTCGGCGGCCGCGTCGCGGGCCTTCCGCGCGCCTCTTAGCAGGATGTCCTCCAGGTCATCGCTGCGTTTGATGAGCTCCGTATACCGCTCGCGCGCCGTGGCGAAGGTGCTCTCGACGAGCGCCAGCAGGTCGAGCTTCGCGTGGCCGTAGCCGTAGCCACCGTCACGGTAGCGGCTCGCCATCCGCTCGGCCTCCTGGGGCGAGGCGAGCAGGCAATAGAGCTGATAAACCGTGCAGTTATCGGGGTCTTTGGGCGCCTCGAGGGGTATTGAGTCCGTCACGATGCTCATCACCCGGTCGCGCAGCAGCGCCCCGCTCGCGAAGATGGGGATGGTGTTGTCGTAGCTCTTGGACATCTTGCGTCCGTCGACCCCCGGGACCGGCGCCGGCGTCCCGAGCTCGTACTCCGGCAGCTTGAAGACCTCGCCATAGCGGTTGTTGAAGCTGCGGCCGATAGCGCGGCACATCTCCACATGCTGGACCTGGTCGCTGCCCACGGGGACCACATCGGTGTCGTAGAGCAGGATGTCGGCGGCCATGAGCACGGGGTACATGTAGAGCCCGAGGCCCGGCGTGATGCCCTGCGCCACCTTGTCTTTGTACGAGACCGCGCGGTCGAGCTGGGCCTTGCCCGTCACCACGGTGAGCAGCCACATCAGCTCGGCGACCTCCGGCACGTCGGACTGCCTGAAGAGCGTCGCCCGATCGGGGTCGAGCCCAAGGGCCAGGTACGTCGCCGCGGCCTCGCGCGTGAAGTCCACCAGCTTGTGCGGGTCGAAGACCGTCGTCTGCGCGTGGTAGTTGGCGATGAAGTAGAAGGCGCCATCCTGCCGCTCGATGTGCTGCCGGATCGCGCCGAAGTAGTTGCCCAGATGCAGGTGCCCGCTGGGCTGGATGCCTGAGAGATACCGCTTCTGCACTGACCCTGCCCCCAGCCGCCGCCTCAACCCGTGACCGTCGCAGCCTCGCTGAGCGGCTGCGCGCGCCAGCCGTCAAAGGCCGACGCGCGCCGCACGCACGCGATGGTGCACTGGTCCTCGCAGCCTTTGCGCGTCTCGAAACCGGCTCGCAGCTCGGCTTTGCCGTAGGTCATCAGGTCGAAGCTGGGGTTGTCGCGGCGCTGGCTGCAGTACGAGACCTTGCCGTACTCGTCGACGTACAGGTAGCGCGCGCCGGCGCGGCACTTCCACGGCGCCTCCCCGTCGCGGATCATCCGCTCTTCCCAGCCCTCGCCGGCGCGGTGGAAGATGCTCTTCTTGCTGCGGCCGCGCATCTCTTCGTAGAGCGTCGCCAGCTCGTCGCCCGCCAGCCCCGGGTCGAGCTGCCCGTGCGCGTCGTGCATGATGCCGACGGTCATGTAGAAGCCGAGCTTCTCGACCTCGCCGACCAGCTTGCGCGTGTCCGCGGGGCTGCACGAGCCCATCACCGCGTTGACGTTCACGGCGAACTTCGCGTGCTCCTTGAGCAGCGCCAGCTTGTGGCCGATCTTCGACAGCGACTTCTGCGAGACCGCGTTGGGCTCGAGGTTGTCGATGGAGATCTGCACCAGGGTCAGGCCGGCGTCGTTGAGGCGCTGAATCCACTTCTTCGTGACCGGATACCCGTTGGTGATGCTGGTACAGACCATGCCCTTGGACACCGCGTGGGCCACGAGCTCGTCGAGCTTCGGGTGCAGCAGCGGCTCGCCGCCGGTCAGCGTCAGGATGAGCGTGCCCAGGGACGCCAGGTGGTCGACGCGCGCTTTCAGCGTCTCGAGGGGTACCGGCGGCGAAAACGCGTCGTATTCATTGCAGTATCCGCAGGCCAGATTGCAGCGGCGGATGACGACGATCTGGGCCAGCAGCGGGCGCAGCGGGTCCACGAGGGTGTGGATGCCTCGGCGGGCCACGGAGAGCAGGTTTTTCGGTAGCAGCATCGGGAGTCTCCAGGCGGCGCTGAGGCCCCGGCTCCACCACCTCGCGGCGGAGCATCAAATGTGTAGTCTGGGCGTCAGACGCCTTCGGCGACGCCTTCGGCGTAGTCTGGGCGTCAGACGCCTTCGGCGACGTAGACGCCCTTGGCGACCTCGGCGGGGGCTAGCTCGGCCAGCGTCCATGCGGTCGCGCGCTTCTGCCAGACCAGCGCGACGACGAACAGGACGTTCATCACGACCAGGCGCAGCCAGAGGTACAGCTCGATGCGATCGACCACGGCGAAGAGCGAGAAGAGGTAGCAGTGGGGGGCCAGCGAGATCATCGTCCACACGCGCATGGGGCCGTAGTTGTGGCGGCGATAGGCCTCGGCGGTGTCGGGGTTGCGCGGCAGGTTGCGCGCGCGGCTGCGGGCCGCGGGGTTGGTGAGGTCGACGATGCGCTCCTGGGTTTGCAGGTACGGCACGAGGACCTTCTCGACGCAAAGGCCGATGATCCGCCCCTGGCGGTACGCCTCCGCGACGCGCGGCGCGACCTGCGCGGAGTCCTCGCCCTCGCCGCCGCGGTCCAGCCGCGTAGCGCGCAGGTAGCTCTCCTTGTAGAAGTCATAGAGCCACAGGTGCACCAGGGTCAGCCCGGTCGCGACCACGGCGACCACCATCTGCACCGGGTCGTGGTTCTGCACCCACATGTGGACGGTCGCCGCGCTCACCGTCGCGCCGGCCACGATCATGTCCGCCGAGCCGTCCAGCGCGCGCCCGAACTGAGACTGCTGGTTTTTTGCCCGCGCGAGGATGCCGTCCGCGCCGTCGAGGATCGCCGACGACCACAGCATCAGCCCGCCCGCGACCATGGCCGCCGGGGTGCCGACGAGGAACATCACGGCCGCCATGACGCCCACGACCAGCGAGGTAAACGTGATCATGTTCGCGGTCATCGGGGTCTTGAAGACCGCCCACACGAAGGCGTAGGCGAGCGGGCGGTGCACCCAGACGTTCACCGGGTCCTCGACTTCGCGGGACTTGGTCAGGTCGGACAACGGAGGCAGCCGGTAGGGACTTGGAGCCGGTTTGGCCTTGGTCGGCGCGTCCGACGCCAGCATCTCTCGGGGGCTCACCAGGCGATTGACCACAAGCGTTCTCGATCCGGATGGCCCGGGGAGGCGAGGTTCTCCAATGGGGCGCGGCGGCGGGGGCAGAGCGCGTTACGGACAACAGAGCAATAATCGCGCCAGCGCTGCCCGAACGCGGCCGCGCCAGGGTAATCGCAGCCTCAGCGCTCGCCCAGAATCTCACCCGGTGCCGCCGTTGGGGTAGGCGTGCTCCACCCGCGGGGGCCCCGGCTGAGAGCGGGCGGCGGTCAGGAGCGCGCGGCGCGGATGAGCGCCCCGCGGTGGGCGAGCATGGTGTAGTTGGCGACGAGGATCCCGCCGACCACCGCCCAGAGGATGGCCGGGCGGCTGCCGCCGAGCGACACGAACATCAGCAGAAAGGCGAGCACGTCGCGGCGCAGCGCATAGAACGCCACCGCGGCGATGCGCAGCGGCAGGAGGCCGGTTTGGGCCGCCGCGCGCTTGACGCAGGTGTCGAGGAAGACGAACGACGCGTCGGGGGCGTAGCGGCGAATGAAGGCGAGGACCTGAAGCAGCGTGACGACCACGGCGACGACGGTCCCGACGAGCAGCCAGAGGTCGCCGGTGGTGATGCCCACGCGGTACCAGCCGACCCCGAACGCGATGAGGCAGGCGATGTAGGTGAAGTTGTCGACGCTGGTGTCGATCTTGGCGCCAGCGGGCGACTCGCGCAGAGACACGCGCGCCATCTCGCCGTCGACGCCATCGAAGACCGACGCGAACTGAAAGAGCAGGCCGCCGATGGCGAGCCCTAGCCGGCTGGGCTGGGCCAGCGACCAGGCGGCGGCGACGCCGATGGCGAGGCACATGGCGCTGGCGTGCCCCGGGAGCAAGCCCATGCGCGCGAAGATGTTGCTGAAGAAGCGGCTGATCGGGCGGTTGAACTTGCGCGAGACATTGCCGTCCGTGGGCTTCTCGGTGGCCCGCTCGAGCGCGCGGCGCGCCGCCTCGACGCGCTCGGAGGTCGACACGTCGTAGAGCGCGCCGGCGGGCACCACCACCGACGGCAGGGCGGCGGCAGGGCTCTCAAGCTGCGCCCGCACCGCCGAGGCCGGCCCCCAGAGCACGCCGCCGGGGTGGTCGGGCGAGACCACCCGAACCAGCGCGTCCGTCGGCTCCAGGGCCTTGAAGAGCGCCACGTTCACGATGGCGTCCTCGGGCACGACCAGCACGCGGCCGTGCTCCGGCGAATCCACCAGCGCGGCCTGAGCGCGCGCGACCACCCGGGCGTTGCGCTCGCGCGCACGCATCCCCAGCACCTTGGGGCCGGCGCCGCCCGCCAGCAGCACGCCCACCGCGGAGGCCGCGCTCACTGGGTGACCCTCAAGCTCAGGTCGGCTGCCCGAGGAGCCGCTTGGCCCGCTCCACCCCCAGCCGCTTGGCCAGGCTCAGCTTGGACCGCGCGATACCACCGACCTCGCGCTTCAGGTAGCGCGCCGGGTGGCTCACCGCCAGCGACATGTCCGCGATGCAGTAGACCCCGCAGCCCGACTGGCAGTCCTTCGGCTTGTCGTAGCTCTTCAGCAGCTCCGGCGTCACGTCCATGATGTCGATCTCGGTCCGCACCTGGCTGCACAGCCAAAACTTCCCCTCCGCGGACACGAAGAAGTACTTGTAGCCGCCGACGCAGGTCCAGTCCGACTCCTCGCCTCGCAGCATCCTCTGCTGGTAGTCGATGAGGTTCCAGCTCGTGTGGATCTTGCGGCCCTGCGCCTTGTTCTCCGCCTGTCGGTCCAGCGCGCCGAGCAGGTCCTGGACGGCCTCCGGGTCGCGAAGCTGCCGATCGTTGATCAGGTCGTTGTGGATGACCCGCGCGGCCACGTCGATGCCGCGCTCCAGGCACGCCGCGATGACCTCGTCGGTCTCGCCCACGCTGTCTTTGAAGAGCACGCCGGCCACGTTCAGTCGAATCGGCGAGTTGTCGAACCACGGCACCTTGTGCAGCACCGTCTTCAGCGACTTCCGCGTCGACTTGATCGGCGTCATCCGGTCCACCGAGAACTGCATCGACGTGAGCCCGGCTTGCTCCAGACCGCGCAGCAACACCTCGGTCAGCTTGAACGCGTTCGTCGACATGCTGACGCGGATGAAGCCCAACGAGCGCGCGTAGCGCACCAGCTCGCAGATGTCCGGGTGCAGCAGGGGCTCGCCGCCCTGAAAGCCCAGGTGAATGACCCCCAAGTCCCTGATCTTCTTCATATACCGCTTGAGATCCGCGGTGTCCGGGTGGGGCTTGGAGTTGTCGTACTCGTTGCAGTAGTGGCAGTCGAGGTTGCACTGGTCAGTGACGTACAGATGCGCCGACCAGGGCTTGTCGTCCAGGAGCCGTTGCGCGTCCTGCCATGTCTTCATCGTCACATCCGGGGGTCGAGAGAGCGGCGTTGAGTAACCAGCCGGCTCGCGAGGTGTCAACAACGGGGCACGGCGCCCACTCGCTCCGAGCAGCGCGGCCCGATGCCGCGGGCCGGGACTGCAAGAGGCGTGCTCAGTCGGCGACCGCGTCCCGCCAGCGTGCGACGCCGGCTTTGAAATCCTCGCCCGCGCTGCGCATCGACGCCTTCGTGTCGCCGAGCACCGAGGTGGTCACGGTCTCGTTGAGCCGCTCGAACTCTCCCGCGTATGCGTCCACCGTCGAGACCAGCCCCGCGTGGGCCTCCGCCAGCGCCGCGTCTCCCACCTGGACCCTCTTCACGTCGGCCCGCAGCGCCACGAGCTTGGGCACCAAGGTCTCGAACGCGCGCCCGAGCATCATGGGGTCGCCCGTCGTCAGCGCATCCTGGGTCTCGCGCTCGACCCGCTCGATGCTCCCGTCCAGGGCCACGGCCGCCTTCCGGTAGCCGCCGGCGTCGAGCTTCGAAGCGCCGCAGGCGCTGAGCGCCGGCAGGCCGATGGCCAGGCCGATGGCGAGCAAAAGCCAGGGAGCTCGACGCGTCATGGTGCACCTGAAGGCCCGTGGTGAAGGGTGGTGACCGTACGGGCTGCGCGCGCGGAAGGTCAACCCGACCGCCGCTCAGCCGCCACCCCACGCGGTGGAGTACGGGTGCTCCACCGTGGATAAACGACACTCCAAGCTCGCCGCTCGTGGCGCCAGCGCTACGCACCCGAAATCCGGCGCCACCAAAGTCTCGCCCTCAAACCCCACGCGGTTCGCGACCACCTGGGGGGGATCCACGGTCGTGGCACGACTTTTGCGAGGCGCTCCGATCGCCACCATCGCTCCCATCGCTCGGCGCCAAACCGGGGCGGCGAGCCGTTTTCAGGCCCCATGTCCCCCCTCCCGCCCATCGCCCGCGCGCAGCTCCACCGCTCTCACGTCTCCCCACTCCTCGCCTCTCCTGACACATCGGGTTTCCCTCGTTGACCACCCCAACGCAGCCACGCCACGCACCGCGGCGGGCCCTCATCCTCGTCGCGGGCGTCGGCCGGCGGCTACTCCCCGAAACCGCCGACGGCCCCAAGTGCCTCGTCGATCTCCACGGCAAGCCGATCCTCCGCCGCCAGCTTGAGGCCCTGCACCGCGCCGGCGTCGACGAGTGGGTCTTCGTCACGGGCTACCGCCGCGAGACGGTCCGCGAGACCATCACCGGCTGGAAGCTCGGCGCGCGCTCGATGGACTGGCACGTCGCCCCCGAGTTCGCGACCACCAACACGCTGGTCTCCGTCCACGTCGGCGCCCCCGGCGTCGCCGGCCACGAGTTCCTGCTGCTCAACGGCGACCTCTGGCTGCGCACATCGGAGATCGCGAAGCTCGTCAGAGGCCGCGACCGCACCGCGATGCTGGTCGACACCGTCTCACGGCTCGACGAGGAGGCGATGAAGGTCGAGCTCGACGCCGACGGCCGCATCCACGCCATCAGCAAGGCCCTGCCCATCGGGACCTCGGCGGGCGAGGCCATCGGCGCCTACCGCTTCCGCCGCGCCGACGGCGAGCGCTTCCTAGCGCGGGTCGCCAGCATGGCCGAGACCACCGCCGGGCGCACCGCCTACTACGAGGCCGCCCTGGACCCGCTGCTCGCCGACGGCATGCGCTCGGACCTGGTCGAGGCGACGCCCGGCCGCTGGGCCGAGATCGACGACCACGCCGACCTGGCCCGCGCGCGCGCCGCCCTGGCCGCCATCGAGAGCCCCGAATCTCCCGGCACCTTCTCCACGAACGCCTGAACCAGCCGCACAGGACACAGCCGCCATGGTAGATACGACATCCGCCGCCAGGGCCTCCCGCGACGCCTCCACTTGGCGCTACCGCAACACCCTGAAGGACGCCGCGATCGAGGAGGTCATCAACCGCGCCTTCCATCGCCGCGTCGCCTTCCAGATGCTGCGCCCGCTCGAGACGATGACGCGCCGCCCCACGCCCAACCAGATCACCTTGGGCGCCGGCGCGCTAGGCGTCATCTCGGGCCTGCTCGCCTACGCGTCGGTCACCCGAGGCCCGCACTACATGGCCCTGTCGGCCTTCTTCCTCTTCTTGTCGGTCGTCTTCGACTGCGGCGACGGCATGCTCGCCCGCCTCACCGGCCAGAAGAGCGAGCTCGGCGAGCTGCTCGACGGCTCCATGGACTACGTGGTCGCGCTCTCCTTCGGCTTCGGCATGGGCTACGCGCTGACGCATTTCACCGGCGGCGCGTACACGTGGCTCCTGGTCGCGTCGATCTTCCCCTCGATGATCATCCACTGCGCGGCCTACGACCACCTGCGCCGCCGCTTCGAGCTGCTGGTCGACCCCCGCAAAGAGGGCCAGGCCTCGGTCTTCGACCTCGCTCCGCACAACGGCTTCCTCGCCTCGGCCTTGGTGCTCTACACCGCGGTCAGCAACGGCATCGCGAGCCTCATCTCGGGCCCCGGCGATCACCGCGCCCGCCCCCGGGTCAGCGCCGCCCGGGCCCGCGAGATCATGACCGGCCCGATGCAGAGGGCGACCTGGCTCGGCCTCGGCACCCACTTCTTCCTGCTCTACACCGCCACGTTCATCGGGGCGCTGGCCCCCGCCGCGCCGATCTACGTGCTGGCCTTCGTCATCGCCGGCGTCCTCAACGTCTGGATGGTCCTGGTGGCCCGCGCCTGGCGGCGTGCCGAGCGCCAGTTGCTCGCCGAAGCGGCGGTCTGAGAAGGTGCAAGCCCTGCTCGTGACCGGCGCCGCCGACCCGCTCCGCCATGTCGCCGGCATGTCGCTGCTGCGTCGCAACATCCTAACGGCTCGACACGCTGGCGTATCGCGTATCGTGGTCACCAGCGATGATGCGGCGATGCGCCATCAGATCCGCGCGCGCTTCCCCGACGTGCTCGCCGTGGCAGCCGCCGAAGCCCTTGAGACCTTGGAGCCCAGCGGCCCGGTGCTCATCGCGTCGGCCTCGCGCGTCCACGACAAGGGCCTCGGCTCCGCGTTCGCGCCCCACGCCGACCTCCTCAGGGCCGGGCTGGCCCTCGGGCTGGCGTTCCCCGACTCCCGCGATCCCTCCGGCGGCCCGCTGCTGGTGCCGCAAGCCCTGCTGACCCACGCGCTGGTAGCCACCGCCGCCACCGAGGGCCTCGCCCGAGCCCGCGCCAGCCTCGGCGATCACCTCGCCACCGTCTCCGTGACTGAACCACGGTTCATCGACACCGAGGTCACCGACCCCCCAAGCGCCGCCGTCGCCACCGAGGCCCTGTGGCAGTCGTGCCGCAAGCCCATCGACGGCCTCTTCAGCCGCTATTTCAACCGCTACATCAGCCTCTTCATCAGCCGCCGCCTCGTCGACACCGCGATTTTGCCTAACCACATCTCGATGTTCTGCATCCTGCTGGGCCTCGCCTCGGCGGTCGCGGTCTCAGGCGGCACCTACGGCTGGATCCTCTTCGGCGCCGTCCTCTTCGAGCTGAACTCCATCATCGACGGCGTCGACGGCGAGCTGGCGCGGGTGCGCTGGCAGTTCAGCCGCGTCGGCGAGCTGCTCGACTCCGCCGGCGACAACGTCGCGAACTTCTCGTTTTACGGCGCGCTCACCGCGGTGATGTTCGGGCGCGGCGACACCACCCTCGGCTGGGTAGGCGTCGCCACGCTCAGCATGTGGGCCGCCCACCTGCTCATGACCTACGCGCGCCTGACCAAGCTCCGTCGCGGCGACGTGATGATCATCCGCAACCGCGTCGACGCGCTCTCAGCCCAAAGCGGCCTCGCCACCCGCGTCATCGACGTGCTGCGCTACAAGATCCTGCGCCGCGACGGCTTCGTGAGCCTCACGCTCATCTTCGCCGCCCTCGGCATGCACGCCGCCATCCTCTATATGGTCTTCGCCGGCGCCAGCGTCCTCTTCGGCAACCTCGCCCTGCACTACGCGCTCGGCCTGCTCGGCAGCGGCGACCAAGGCGACCCCGACGCCGCGGCCATCCCCTGATGGCCCGCCTACAGCCGCCCGTCAGTTCGCGTTGAGATGCGTGATCTCGAAGCGCGCGCCCTTGCCAGACCCGCCGATCCCCGCGACGCCCTGGACCCTCAAAAGCCAGCTCGCGTGGTGGCTGTAACGAATCGGGTGCGCAAACCGCGAGGCCACCGCGCGCTCGACCGCGCTCAGCTTCGCCAGCTCATCGGTGCGCCAGAACTTCCCGGCCGCCTTCACCGCCAGGGTGACCGATTTTCCGCCCGAGCTGCCGGTGACCACCATCGAGCGCGGCACCTGATAGCCCAGGTCGGTCTTCGGGTCGGGCTCAAGGTCGGTCACGTCGACCTTGACGTCCGAAAACCCAGCGGCCTTCTTGCCCTTGCCGACCAGCATCCAAGACACGGTCTTGCCGCCGAGCTTGTCGGGCAACGTGAACGAGTTCAGGTGGATGAAGGTGTCGCCAGCGTCCAGCACGCGCGCCCGAACCCAGCGCTTGGCCTGCTCGTGCGGCGCGATGGTGCTGTTGTCGTGGTAGCCATAGCCGTAGCCGACGACCTGCTCCGTCACCCCGTCCACGGTCAGCGTGCCCCTGACCACGCCGCGCGGCACCAGAATCGTCGTGTCGAAAAACGCCCCGTTGCGGAAATCGACGCGCCCATCGCCCGGCCGCCACGCCGGCACCTGCGACTCGAAGACCACGTCGAACTCGAAGGTCTCGCCCTTGCTGCGCACCCGAATCGCGCCCAGAGTCCCGCTCATCTCGTTGTCACCCACGGCCAAACGCACGGGGCTGCTGGTCGCGACGTAGTTCCCCTGGCTCTTGGTGACGTTGTTGCGGTGCTTCTTGCTCACGCCCTTGCCCGTCACGCGCGCCTTCGACGAGGCCTTCCCGTCGCCGATCCCGAGGTTCGTCAGCCGCGCGGACCAGTAAATCCCGCGCCCATCGGGGAAGGTCGCCTCGAAGACGAAGCGCTCCACGGCCGACTCGCTCTTGCCCAGCGCGGGCGCCATGTGCTTCTCGGTGACCACCATGTCGGTCGAGCCGAAGCCGTCGCCGAGCAGGTCGTCGGCCACCGCGGGCGTCGCGGCGAGCAGCACGAAGGCGGCGGCCATCGCGAGGGCGAGGCGGCAGTGGGCGAAGACCGGCAGGCGGCGCG
>CAZNZH010000057.1:0-13135 GCA_964577445.1 uncultured Myxococcales bacterium | reverse complement strand
GACGGGATGCAGGCGCTCCAGGCGCAGATCGAAGGCGGCGCGCGCTTTCAGTTGGTCGGCCCGCCCTCGGTGCAGGCAGGCCGGACCCTGCACCCCCTGCGTCGAGCGAATTGACGCGCGTCATTTTGCGTCATTTGCCGCGTCATCTTGCGTCATCGCCCGCGCGCGGGCTCAAGCGCCAGCAGGCACAGGGCTCTCCGCGCCTCCGTGTCCCCGTGGTTCAATCCCGCGGCCCTCGCCCCACCGTCGCCCCACAGCGCCGCCACCCGATTCAGATTCGGCGAGCGTCCCCCACCTCACTCAAGCGGGTGAATCAGCAGCCCGCTGGCGAGCTTGGGCTCAAACCACGTCGACTTGGGCGGCATCACGAGGCCCGCGTCGGCCACGGCCAGCAGCTCGTCGATGGAGGTGGCGACCATGGAGAACGCGCAGCCGCCGCCCTGCCCGTCGACGCGCCGCTCGAGCTCATCGGTGCCGCGAATTCCGCCCACGAAGTCGATGCGCGCGTCCGATCGCGGGTCGGTGATGCCCAGCACCGGCGCCAGCAGGTGGTCTTGCAAGATCGCGACGTCCAGGCGGGCGATGGGGTCGGACTCGTCGATGAGGTGCCGCCGCGCGCGCAGCATCCGCCATGTGCCGCCGAGGTAGAGGGCTAGCTCGTGGCGCGAGACCGGGGCCGCGGCAGCGCCCGGCGCGCTGACGTCGAAAGGGCCCTCGAGGCGCTCAAGGAAGGCGGTCTCCGAGAGGCCTCCGAGGTCGGCGACCACGCGGTTATAGGGCAAAATACGTAGCTGATCGCTGGGGAAGACCACCGCGAGGAAGCGCTCGAAGCCGGCGTCCTCAGGCGCGTGAGGCTCCGCGGCGCGGCGCAGATCCCGGGCGCGGGCGGCGCTGGCGGCGCGGTGGTGGCCGTCGGCGATGTAGAAGGCGTCGAACTGGGCCATGGCGCGCTCGATGACCGCGAGCAGCTCGGGGTCGACGATGCGCCACAGGCGATGACGCGCGCTGCGCAGGGTGACCTCGAGGGTCGGGGGGCTCTCGGTGAGACGCCTCTGAAGCGCGGCGACAGAGGGCTCGGCGCGACAGGTCAGGAAGACGGGGCCGGTGTGGGCGCCCACCGTGTCGATGTGCCGGGTGCGGTCGTCCTCTTTGTCGCGGCGGGTGAACTCGTGGCGCTTGACCAGGCCGGAGACGTAGTCGTCGACCTCGACGCAGCCGACGAAGCCCGTCTGGGTCTGGAGACCCCAATCCAAGCGGTAGAGCCAGATGGCGGGCGATGGATCGCTGACCAGGATCCCGTCGGCGATCATGGCCTCGAGGCGCTGGGCGGCGCTGGCGTAGACCTCGGCGGAGTAGGGATCGGTGCCTCGGGGCAGGTCTATCTCCGAGCGGACGACGCGCAGAAACGAGTTGGGGCGCCCCAAGGCCAGCGCGCGGGCCTCGGCGGTGTCGATCACGTCGTAGGGTGGGCTGGCCACCTGGGACGCGAGCTCGGGCCGGGGGTGCAGGGCGCGAAAGGGATGCAGGCGCATGAAGTGACCCGGGGGACGGCAGGGACGCGGGGCGGCGGCGGCGAGGCGCCGAGGCTCGCTTCGTCATAGTTCAACGGCGATGGGCTTTCAACGAAGGCCTCGGTCCGTTGAGCGGATTCGAGGTTACGACGCGCTCTTGACGCGGCGCGTTATAGATGGCAGACCACGCCTCGACGACCAGCGGGGGATCTATGAATCGCTGTGGTGAAGCCGGCTACGACAGCCAGGAAGACAAGCGCTCCGAGCGGCTGTGGTCGCGCGAGCGCTCGCCGGAGCAAGGCCTGTCGCCCACCGATGAGCCCGCCCATGCGACGGAGTCGCGCCGCCTCTACGCGGTCGGCTCGACCGTCGGCCGCTCCGAGCGCTCGGACCTCACCCGAACGCGCTGAGCGCCGCCGGGCTCGGGTCGACGCGCCGCGCCGCGCTGACGACGGCCTCCACGACGCGCTCCACCGGCTGGGCGCTGGTGTCGACGGCGGTGTGCGCTCGCCGGTAGAGCGGCTCGCGCTCGGCGAGCAGCGTCTCCAGTTGCGCGAACGCGTGCGGATTGCGCCGCATCGGGCGGTCATCGCCCTGGGCCAGCACGCGGCTCCAGAGGTCGCGCGCGTCGGCGCGGAGCCAGACCGTCGTGGCCGAGCGACGCAGCAGCGAGAAGGTCTCCTCGTGGGTGACGAGCGAGCCGCCGGTCGCCAACACCCCGGGCCCGCCGCCTGCTAGAAAGCGGCTCAAGGCGTCGTACTCGGCGCGGCGGTAGTAGTCCGCGCCGTGGATGGCGAAGATGTCGGTGAGCGCCAAGCCGGCGCTCGCCTCGATGAGGCCGTCCAGCTCGACGAATGGCACGCTGAGCGCGGTGGCGACGGCGCGGCCCACCGTCGTCTTGCCGGCGCCGCGCACGCCGAGCAGCGCGAGCACCGAGGGCTCCGAGGGCTCCCGCGAAAGCAGCGGCTCCAGCATGGCTTCGGCGCGGTCCAGGCCAGCCGGGTCGAGCCGGGACAGCCGCGCGCTCAGCCGCGCCACCCGCTCGCTCCGCGCGGCGCTCCCATGAAGGCCGGTCTCGAAGATGCTCGCGAGGTCGGTGCCCAAGGACTGGGCGAGCTGGTGAAGCCTGCCGACGGAGATATTGCCGCGGCCGTTTTCGAGCTCGACCAGGTAGCGGGCCGACAGCCCCGACGCCTGGGCGAGCGCCTTCACCGTCAGCCCGCGGGCCTGCCGCAGCCCACGCACCCGCGTCCCAAGCTCGCTGAGCAGCTCGTCCATCGCCCGAGCCTAGCGGCGAGAGCGGGGCGCCCGCAAGCACTATAATGCCGCGAGCGCTGAGTTGACGCAGTATGTTGCTTGCGAGGCCCGCCGCTTTCGAGTATCCCAAATCCCATTGGGAGGAGCAGGTCCCACTGGGAGGATCTGCCCGTTGGGAGGATCTGGATGTCCCACGCAGAGTCGCCCCGGGTCGACAGCTTCACACGCCACCCCGACGGCTACCGCCACTGGCGGCTGGCCGTCGATGGCGCCATCGCGACGCTGACCATGGACGTGGACGAGAAGGGCTCGCTCGGCGGGCAGCACGAGCTGGTGCTGAACAGCTACGATCTCAGCGTCGACATCGAGCTGGCCGACGCCATCACGCGGCTGCGCTTTGAGCACCCCGGCGTGCGCGTGCTGGTCATCGACAGCGCCAAGGACCGGGTCTTCTGCGCGGGCGCGAACATCCGGATGCTGGCGGCCTCGTCGCACGCCTTCAAGGTCGGCTTCTGCAAGTTCACCAACGAGACGCGGTGTCACCTCGAGGACGCCTCGGAGAGCGCCGGGCTGAAGAGCATCGCGGCCTTGTGCGGCACGGCGTCGGGCGGCGGCTACGAGCTGGCGCTGGCCTGCGACCACATCCTGCTGGTGGACGACCGCAGCTCCGCGGTGAGCTTCCCGGAGACGCCGCTGCTCGGGGTCTTGCCGGGGACGGGCGGGCTGACGCGGCTGGTCGACAAGCGGATGATCCGGCGCGACCGGGCCGACTTCTTCTCGACGACCGCCGAGGGCCTCAAGGGCAAGCGGGCCGTGGACTGGGGCTTCGTCGACGCCCTGGCGCCGCTGTCGCGCTGGGACGAGGCGGTGGCGGACGCGGCCCGGGCGCTGGCGACGCGCGATGAGGCGCCCCGACCGGAGCGCGGCGTGACGTTGGACCCCGTGGACCCCGAGCTGGACGACGCCGGCTACCGCTACCGCCACCTGGGCGTGGTCTTCGATCGCGACGAGCGCACCGCCACGTTGACGCTCGAGGCTCCGGCCGAGGCCGGCCCGCCGGACGCCGCGTCGATTCGTGCTCGTGGGGCCGACTGGTGGCCGATCCGCGCGTTTCGCGAGCTCGACGACGCGATCTTGCGCATGCGGACAAACGAGCCCGAGATCGGGACCTGGATCCTGCGCACCGAGGGGCACCTGGACACGGTGCTGGCCCTGGACGGGATCCTCGAAGCCCTCGGTGACGACTGGCTGGTTGGCGAGGCCCGGCACCTGATCCGCCGCACGCTGAAGCGGCTCGAGAACAGCTCCCGCAGCCTCATCGCGCTCATCGAGCCCGGCAGCGCCTTCGCCGGCACGCTGCTCGAGTTGGCGTTGCTGGCCGACCGCATCTACATGCTCGACGACCCCGACGGTCACGTGGAGATCGCGCTGTCGAGCCTGAACGGCGGGGCCTACCCGATGGCGAACGGGCTGACGCGGCTCCAGACGCGCTTTTTGGGCGATCCGGCCCGCCCCGCCGAGCTGATGGAGCGCTTGGGCGAGCACCTGGACACGCCCGAGGCCGACGCCCTGGGCCTGGTCACCGACGCACCCGACGATCTGGACTGGGAAGACACCGTCCGCATCGCCATCGAGGAGCGCCGGAGCCTCTCGCCCGACGCGCTGACCGGCATGGAACAGAACCTGCGCTTCGCGGGCCCGGAGACGCTGGAGACCAAGATCTTCGGGCGACTCTCGGCGTGGCAGAACTGGATCTTCCAGCGCCCCAACGCGGTCGGCGACGAGGGCGCGCTGACGCTCTACGGCGACCCGAAGCGGCCCAGCTTTGACTGGCGCCGCACCTGATCGACGCCAGACGACGACGACGCCTATGAGGAGGTCCCCGTGGCCGGAAACATCTCTGACGAGCGCATCCCCAACAACGTGGAGCTCGGCTCGGACAAGCGGCTTCAGCGCGCGCTGTGCGACTGGCAGCCGAGCTTCGTCGACTGGTGGAAGGACATGGGGCCCGAGGGGTTTCAGACCTCCGACGTGTATCTGCGGACGGCCGTCAGCGTTCACGCCGGCGGCTGGGCGAACTACGACTATGTGCGGATGCCCGAGTACCGCTGGGGCATCTTCCTCGAGCCGCAGGACACGCAACGCACCATCGGGTTCGGCGACCATCAGGGCCAGCCGGTGTGGCAGTCGGTGCCGGGTGAATACCGAAACATCTTGCGCCGCATCATCGTGACCCAGGCCGACACCGAGCCCGCCTCGGTCGAGCAGCAGCGGCTCTTGGGCAGCACCGCGCCGAGCCTCTACGACCTGCGAAACCTCTTTCAGGTCAACGTCGAGGAGGGCCGTCACCTCTGGGCCATGGTCTACCTGCTGCACAGCTACTTCGGGCGCGACGGCCGCGAGGAGGCCGATGAGCTGCTGGACCGGCGCAGCGGCGACGCGGATCATCCGCGGATCTTGCAGGCCTTCAACTACCCCATCACCGACTGGCTGCACTTCTTCTGCTTCACGATGTTCACCGACCGCGACGGCAAGTATCAGCTCGGCGCCCTGGCGGAGAGCGCGTTCGACCCGCTGGCGCGCACGACGCGCTTCATGCTGACCGAGGAGGCGCACCACCTCTTCGTCGGCGACACCGGCGTGGACCGGGTGATTCAGCGCACGGCCGAGCTGATGCGCGAGCACGGCGACGACGGCGTGGTGGCGGCGGGCGGCATCCCGCTGGACATCATCCAGCGCTACATCTTCCTGTGGGTGTCGCTGTCCATCGATCTGTTCGGCGGCGAGATCAGCTCCAACGCGGCGGATTACTTCGCGACCGGCATCAAGGGGCGCTGGAAGGAGGACCGCTACGAAGAGCACAGCGGCCTCGGGCAGGTGCTGGCCGTCGAGCGCGTGGTCGACGATCGGCTGGTCACGGAGGAGGTCGCGCTACGAAACGCGATGAACGAGGTGCTGCGGCAGGCCTACCTCGACGACTGCGACAAGGCGCTGGCGCGCTGGAATCGCACGCTCGAGCAGGCGGGGCTCTCCGACCGCGTGCGGCTGCCCGACCGCAAGTTCCACCGCCACATCGGGCTCTACGCCGAGCACCACTTCACGCCGGAGGGCCAGCTCATCGACGAGGCGACGTGGCAGGCGCGCTCGGGCGAGTGGCTGCCTTCGCCCGCCGACGAGGCCTACGTGCGCTCGCTGATGCAGCCCGTCTATGAGCCGGGCAAGGTCGCGGGCTGGATCGCGCCGCCCCGCAAGGGGATCAACGGGCAGCCGCTGGACATGGTGTACGTCCGGTTCGAGTAGCGGGCCGCGGCCGCCTCGCTGGATCTCGGGCGGTGCCAAGGGTAGACAGGTGGCGCTCGCGGGTCGGCTCGCGAGCGCCACCTGTCTTACTCTTGCGAGGAGCACGCCGGTGACACGGATCGCGACGTTGGTGGTCTGCGCATGCTTGCTGGCGACGTCGGCGCGCGCGGCGGCGCCAGGTGCCGCGGCCCCCGTACCGCTTGACAGTGACGCCGAGCGGGCATGGACCGACTGGCTCGGCGAGCTCGCGGCCCACCTCACCGGCTCGCTCAAGAGCGACACGCCGTCACAGGCCGCCCTGCTGGCGTTGGCGCGCGATCGCGGCGCGCTGGTCACCGACCTCGTGGCGATTCGCCAGAATCTACCTGAGAAAAAGGGAGCTGCGCCGCACGCGCACTTCACCGGCGTCACGGTCGTGGCCACGGCGTGGTTCGGCATCGTGCCGGTCGCCCGCGCCGAGATGATGCTGTGGGTGGCCAAGGGTGAGCTGCGGCTGCTGCGGCTACGCCCGCGCGAGGTCCCCATACGCGCCTTCATCGAGCGGCGCGGGCCGGCACGGAGCGACGCCGCGGGGAAGGCCTTGGGCGCGCTGGTCGACCAGGTGATGAAGGCCGCGGCGGCCGGCCAGTGCGAGACGCTGCCGCTGCTGACCGTGGCGGACGTGCGCAGGGTGTCGCCGAACCACAGCCTGCCGCCTCAGTCGACGCGCGACGCCATGGACCGCTTCGCCGCGGAGGCGCGGGCGACCTGCGAGTCCCTGAAGGGGACGCCCTTTCACCGCGCCAGCTACGGCACGATCGAGCTGTCGGGCGTGATGGCCGTCGGCAAGGACCGCGGCCGCCCCTTCAGCCTGTCGCTGGTGACGACGGCTGAAGGGACGCTGCGGTTGGGGACGCTCTCGCCGCCGCAGTAGCGTGCGGCGGGTTTGCGCGCTACTTCAGGTCGCCGCTGAGGACGACGTAGCCCTGGTCCTTGGTGACGTCCAGGTTGCCCAGCTCCAGGCTGATGCCCGGCGGGAGGCCCGGCACGAGGCCGCCGAGATCGATGGCCGGCAGCGCGATGGGGCCGAAGGTCTGCCCGACCAGGAAGCTCCCGAGGAGGCCGCCGAGCTGGTTTTCCAACAGATCCCGCACGTCGAAGAGGCCGAGCATGTCCTCGGTCGAGCTGATGACCTCGACGTCGAAGAACTCGAACTGCCCGACGGTGACGCTGAGCCCGGCAGCACCACCGCTGAAGACCAGCGGGATGGCGAGATCGATGTAGATCTCGGCCTCAAGCGGCGCGCCGAGCAGCTCGCCGGAGACGAAGGCGTGGAGATCGCCCACCTCGGCCGTGATGACGCCGTCCTCGACCGAGCAGTCGTTGATGATGGGCGTGAGCAGGAAATCCACGTCCAGCAGCAGGTCGTCCAGGCTGATCGGCAGGCCGCCGATGCCGCCGCCGCCGCCTCCCAGCAGCCCTCCCAGGTCCAGCGGGCCGTCGAGGAAGCTCGACCACCAGACCGCGAAGAGCGCCGCGTTGATGGCGTCGGTCTTGATGGCGCCGCCCACGGTGTTGTCCCAGCCGTAGGCGAAGTTGGCCGCGGTGCCGGTGAGGCAGCCGTCGCGCTGGATGGCGCCGAGGGGGTCGCGGGTCACGCCTTTATCCGTGTAAAATCCGAGACTTAGCCCGATCTGACCGCCGTCGTCGGTGAAGTCCACGCTGGTGAGGTCCGTGTAGACGTCCAGCGCGATGGGCGCGGGCTTCGGCCCGAGCAGCTCCGGGAGGTCGATGCTGGTCTCGAACTTCAGCGCGAGCAGGAGATCCTTGAGCACGCCGTCCACGAAGTCCTCGATGAGGGGCTGGATGAGGTCGAGGACGAAGGGCAGCAGTTGGGTGGTGATGGGGTCGAGGATCGCGCCGGTGAGTTGGGTCAGATCGACCAACTGGGACAGCGCGAAGGAGAAGGTGTACGGGCCCAAGCCGAGGCCCTGCAGCAACGGCGGCAGGGACAGGTCGAAGGCGATGACGATGTCCTTTATCGGCTCGATCTTCAGGCCGGTGATCCCGGTGTCGAACTGCACGACGTCGACGAAGAGCTCGCCACCGGCCACCTTCGCGATGTCGATCTTCGGCGCGAGGAGCAGGCTGTCGACGGAGAGCTGCGTGTAGAGGGTCGCGGCGCCGGTGATGGTGGTGTCGGCCGTGAGACCGAAGACCGAGAGGCTCAGCAGGACCGGGACCTTCGCCTCGAGCTGAAGGGTCAGGATGAAGGCCTGGTCGACCGCGTCGCCGATCTCGATGGAGGTGTCGATGCCGCCCAGGCGACTGTCGATGGTCACCATGGTCGGTCCGATGTCCGTCGGGTCGACGATCGACGCGGTCACCTGCAGCTTGCCGTCGAGGATGACCTCGATGGGTCCGAGCTTGAAGCTCTGCTGAAAGAGCGGCAGGTCGGCCAGGGCGAAGTTACCGAAGCCCTGGATCAGCGAGATCAGGTCCAGATCGCCGAGCAGCACCTCGAGGATCGTCGCGACGTCGTTCGGGTGAGCGGGGTCGTGGTCGCCGTCGTCGAGGAAATCCTGGCCGATCAGCAGCGCCAGACCGTCGTCCTGCTTCACGCCTTGGACGTTCTGCTCGACGTAGCTGAGGTACTGCGAGCTGTACGCGAAGGTCGGGGTGAGCTTGGTGAGGTTGCCGAAGCCGTCGGCGGCGCGGGCGTCGATGAGATTCACGCCCCACTTCGGCAGTAGCTGCGTCGAAAACGAGCCGCCCGGGGCCACCGCGACCGCCTTGCCGTTGATGGTGAAGGTGTCGACCTCACCGAAGGCGTCCGTGACGGTGCCCTCGATGGTCATGAAGCCGCCCGCGCCCAAGATGGTCTCGCCGCGCTGGGGCCACGGGATGGTGATGACCGGTCCGCTCTGGTCGCAGGTCAGGGTCAGGTCGTCGGTGAGCGCGTCGTAGGGCGCGTCGAGGCGCACCGTGAACGTGTAGATGCCCTCCGCCTCGAACCGAACGCGGTGGATCGCCTCGTCGACCACGAAGATGCCGGGCTGCGGGATGGTCAGCGTCCCGGGCACGTCCGGGATGATGTTGTCGTGGGCGTCGCGCACGATCCAGCTCAGGGTCGTCTGCAGGCCGACGATGTAGGCGTCGCGCATGGGCGTCGCGATGAGTTCCACGCTCGCGGGCTCGCCGAAGCTCACGTCGAGGGTGGCGGGGACGACCTCGATGTCGGCCGAGCCGGGGACGGCGCAGCGCACCTCGTACTGGCCGATGGTGCCTGAGGTGATCTGGTGGTCGGCGATGGACACGCCCTCGTCCGCCTGCACCTCTGTGGGGCCGGTGATGGTGTTGCCGTAGGCGTCCTCGACCGCGCAGGTGACGTTGGTCTTCTCGAAGACGGTGATCTGCGGCTGGTCGATGATGGTGGTGACCTTGGCGGGGGCGCCGGCGACGACCTCGAGCGCTGCGCCCGTGGGGTCGACGAGGTGCAGGTCCGGCGCGGCGCAGATGACCGTGTAGGTCCCGACCTTGGTCGGCAGCACGTTGCCGGCGTCGACGGTGCGGCCCTCGGCGGGCGTCACCTCGAAGCTGGTCTCGGCCGGCACGGTCCGGTCGCGGTCGTCGAACACGGTGCAGGTCACCGCGGCGGTCTCGCCGGCCGCGACGGACTGCGGCGCGAGCGCGGTGGTCACGCGGTCGGCGACGTCCCCCGCCACCTCGGAACCGGTGCATCCGAAGAGCTGGAAACACGCCACCAGAGCCAGTGCTGGCGAAAGCACGGCGGACAGACGAGCCATCGATCCCCTCCTTGGACTGGTGCGCCCGATTGGGTCGGCGCACGGGCGACGGAGCGTAGCATAGCCGGACTGCTCGATTGCAGACCGAAAATCGCGAGATTGCCCGGTATTTTCCCGCGCGCGGACGGCGCGATGGGGGGCGGCGAGTCTCGCTTGCCTCCGCGTCGGGGCCAGACCATAGTCGACGGCCATGTCGCAAATCGATAAAGCATCAGGATCGGACGCACCCGGCGATGACAGGCTGACCCCCCTCGAGGTGCGGGAAGAGGCCGAGCTGCTCAAGGTGGTGCGTGCGAATATCGCGCGCTTGGACTCAGCTCCGGCGGCGCCCGACCATGACAAACGCCTGCTCGAGCTGCGCGATTCGCTCAATGAAGAGCGCCTCGATGAGGACATCGCGAGCATCCTCGAGGACATGGACCGGTTGGCGGCGTTGCGCGCCCAGCAGCAGGGGTCCATGCAGGGTAAGATCGACGCCGACAGCCCGTACTTCGGGCATCTGGTGGTGGACGACGACCACGGCCGGCGCTCGGTGCTCATCGGCAAGGAGACCTTCCTCTCCGACCGGGTGCGCATCGTCGATTGGCGAAACGCGCCCATCAGCAGGATCTTCTACCAGTACGCGGAGGGTGACGAGTACGAGCTCGAGATCGCCGGCCGCGACGTGGCCGGTGAGGTCTTGGTGCGCCGCACGGTCTGTATCGCCGGGGGCGAGCTTCTGCGCGTCGGGACCGACGAGGCCACCTGGGTGCGTGACGCCGCGGGCGGCTGGGAGGACTTGCGGGCGCGCGAGGCGAGGCTCGCGGGCGGCGCGGGCTCGGCGGTGCGGCCGTCGAACTTCGGCACCGGCGCGGCGAGCACCCGGCAGGACAAGCACCTCCCCGACATCGCGTCGCTGCTCGACCCCGAGCAGTTTCGCCTCATCACCAGGCCCGACACGGGCGTGGTGGCGATTCAGGGCAGCGCGGGCAGCGGCAAGACCACGGTGGGCCTGCACCGCATCGCCTATCTGGCCTTCAAGTCGCCCGAGTCCTTCCGCCCCCACCGGATGTTGGTGGTCGTCTATTCCCGCGCCCTCGCCTCGTATATCTCGCAGGTGCTGCCGGCCCTGGGCATCGAGGGCGTGCAGGTGATCCAGTACGACGCGTGGATCTCGCGGGTGCGGCGCGGGCACTTTCGCGGGCTGCCCGACGTGTACTCCGACGAGACGCCGGGCGTCGTCAGCCGCTTCAAGACGCACGCGGCGGCGCTGCGCATGCTCGATGAGGTCGGGCGCAAGAGCCAAGGGCAGGACCCGCTGATGGTCTTTGAGGAGACGCTGACCGACCGCTCGCTCATCGACGACGCGATCCGCCGCTGGGCGCCGGGCGAGTTCAGCGCCGAGCAAGCCGAGCGGATCCACCGCTGGTGCTCGCTTCAGCACTTCATCCGCGCGGATGGCCCGGGGCCGGCGGGCGCGGACACGCCGAGCCTGGACCGCGAGGACGACACGCTGCTGGTCCGGCTCTATCAGACCATCCGCGGCTCGCTCTTGGCGCCCAACCGCCGGCCGCTGCGCCACGATCACGTCATGGTCGACGAGGCCCAGGACCTGAGCCCGGCGGAGCTGGCGGTGCTCATCGACACCGCGGGCGACCGGCGCTCGGTCACGCTGGCTGGCGACGTCGCCCAGAAGGTGCACGAGGGGCGCGATTTCCAGGACTGGCGCCACGTGCTGGACGCGCTCGAGCTCCCGCACGTGGACGTGTCGCCGCTGCAAGTCAGCTACCGCTCGACGCGCCAGATCATGGAGGTGGCGCACGCCATCTTGGGGCCGCTGGCGCCCGACGAGATGCCGGCGACCACCCGCGCTGGTGCGCCCGTGGGGCATCTCGCCTTCGGGAGCATGGGGGAGGCGGTCACGTGGCTGGCGCCGGCGCTGTCGGACCTGACCCACCGCGAGCCCCACGCGAACATCGCGCTGCTGACCGCGGACCTGGACGACGCCATCGCGTGGTATCAAGCGCTGGAGCGAGCCGAGGTCCCGTGGATCCAGCTCATCAGCGACCAGGACTTCAGCTTTCGGGCGGGCGTGGAGGTCACCGACATCCGCTCGTCGAAGGGCCTGGAGTTCGACTACGTCGTGCTGCTGGGCGTGGATGGGTCGCGCTTCCCGCTTCGAGACGGCGCGCGGCACCTGCTCCACGTCGGGGCGACGCGGGCCGCGCATCAGCTTTGGATTGTGTCGACGGGGCAGCCGTCGCCGCTGATTCCGGCCGGGCTCCCCGGCCTTCTGGATGGGTGAATCGTGGCAGGATCGAAGCGCGGCGGCGGCGGACGGCGGGGGAGGCCACCCAAGGGGCCGGCGGGCGGCGGCGACGGCGACGGCGACCGGGCCCGCCCACCGCAGGGCGACGGATCGGGGTCGAGTTGGCGGCCGGACGACCGACCGGACGGCCGCGCGGAGTCGCGCTCGGGCGGGCGCAGTGGCGGCGGGCGCTCGGGCGGGCGCAGTGGCGGCGATCGCGAGCGTGGAGGCGGGCGCAGTGGCGGCGATCGCGAGCGTGGAGGCGCGCCTCTCAGGGGACGCCCGGGCTTCAGCCGTCCAGCACCGATGCCGCGGCCCCCGCCGCCACCGCCGCCGCCGCAGCAGAGCGTCGCGGAGCTCCAGGCCGCCGCGCGCGGGCTGCCGATCTACGAGCATGAAGCGCACATCATCGACACGATCCGCGACCACCGCGTCGTGGTGGTCGAGGGGCCGACCGGCTCGGGCAAGACCACCCAGTTGCCGCGCATCCTGCTGCACGCGGGCCTCGCGGAACACGGGCAGATCGGCGTCACCCAGCCGCGCCGCATCGCCGCGGTCTCGGTGTCCTGGCGCATCGCCGCCGAAGAGGGCATCACCCTCGGCCAGGAGGTCGGCTACGCCATCCGCTTCGACGACATCACGACCCCGAGCACGCGCATCAAGGTGATGACCGACGGCCTGCTGCTCCAAGAGGTGCGCAGCGATCCGCTCTTCAGCGCCTACAGCGTCATCATGGTCGACGAGGCCCACGAGCGGACGCTGAACATCGACGTCACCCTGGGGCTGTTGCGCCTGGCCCTCGAGCGCCGCGACGATCTCCGGGTCATCGTCAGCTCCGCCACCATCGCGCCCGAGATGTTTCAGGACTTCTTCACGGGCGTCGTCGGCGAGGTGCCGCTGCTCTCCATCGGGGGCCGCACCTTCCCCGTCACCATCAGCCACCGCCCGCCCGTGAGCGACCACCCCGGCGACATCGAGGAGGGCTGCGCTGAAGA
>CAZNZH010000056.1:8497-13165 GCA_964577445.1 uncultured Myxococcales bacterium | reverse complement strand
CCGATGCTTTGGCACGTTATCGCGCGCGCACTGCCGATCCGACCCGCCGAATTGTCACTGCCATTGCCCGTAATCGCCATCCCTCGCAAGGAAACGCGACTCCCGACAACGGAAGGTGCGATCTCTTGCAAGGAAGCCCGACTTCCGATGCCGGTAAGCCTCTTTTAGCCGGGCCCCGGGAGCGGATCCTCGGAAGCGACGCTGGCGAGGGCAGCCAGCAGCCACGGGGCCAGCGGCGCGGGGAGGCTGGCGTGGAGCCGCAGCCGCTGGAAGGGTCAGCCGTGGTCTCGACCCGCTAGTACCGGCTCGGCGCGCCACCCAGCCACGCGCAAAGCGAGGTCGAATGCCACGAGCGGGGCGGAGCGCCGCAGGGCCGGGGACGCGCGCCGGTCTGCTGATGGCCTGACCAACAGAGCGGGGCGAGCGATCGCCAGCCCCCTTGGTGCATGGGGAAGCCCAGCGATCAACAGTGCGAAGCCGCTAGCCGAACGGCATCGAGGCGCGTCTCGCTGGCATCGGCCTTGCATTTTCCCCCGCCAGCGGTCGTTGGCCACTCGCGACGCACGCAGCCCGCTTCTTTTCACGCCAGGCTTTACCCATGGATTGGAACGGCTACGACTTCGGCCTGCGCCACGCCTTTGTCGAGGACACGCCGGGAGTCTTCTTCGTCGAGGTGGTCGGGCGGACGGTCCTGCTGTTCTTAGTGGCGCTCTTTCTCGTGCGGGCCTTGGGCAAACGTGCGCTCGGCCAGATGTCGCCCTACGAATTCGTCGTGCTCATCGCGATGGGCTCGGCGCTCGGCGACCCGATGTTCTACCCCAACGTCCCTCTGCTGCCGCCCATGACGGCCATGGCGACGATCGTCCTGCTCCAGCGCTTGGTTTCGTGGGTCAGCGAGCGCAGCGAGCACCTGGAGCGCTTCGTGGAAGGGCGCCCGCGCGAGTTCGTGCGTGACGGTGAGGCCGTCCCTGAGCACCTCAAGAAGGAGTCCATCGCGTTCGACGAGCTGGCCATGATGCTGCGGCAGCAGGGCATCGAGAACCTGGCAGAGGTGCGCCTCGCCATCTTCGAGTCTTCGGGAAAGCTGAGCGTGTTCCCGCGTTCGTCGCCCGGGCGACGCTGGGGTCTTCCGCTGGAAGCTCTCGTCCCGGGCGCGGGCCAGCGACGCTACCGCGCGGGAGAAACCGCAGACCTCGACACAATGTACGCGTGCGTAGGCTGCGGCCACTGCCGCCGCTGTGCCGCCGGCCAGCGCCTTCGCCCTTGCGCGGTGTGCGCGTGCGAAGAGGCGCTGCAAGCGAGCGAGGTGGAAGACGCCGACGTCGCGTGAGGGGGCCCCGGCCGCCCAAGGTCGCCGCTGGCGCCGGGAGTCGGGAGCCCCTGTTCCGAGCTGGACGGAATCCGAGGAGCTGCTTCGCTCAGTTCTCCCCTGCGGTAGGCTCCACCGGGCCAACCCAGGCGGTCCCCGCAAACCGGCACGCCACAGGCGCGGGCCTGGCCTCGTCGCTAAAGCGATGTCGATGGCAGCTTGCGAGTACGTGTCGATCAGCTCGCAGGCCGATAGGGAGCGCGCGGATCTCGCCCGAGAGAAGGAAGCGCTAGACCATATGGATCGACCGGCTCCAAAGTGGCCACCCAGTTGATGCAGCATGACGCGCTTGGTGCACATGCGCGTGATGAGCTGGGCATCTCCCATTCGTTGGCGGCCCGGCCCGTTCAGGCCGCGCTCGCCTCCGCCGCGACATGTGCGGTGGGCGCGCTTCTTCCGCTTCTGATCGTGGTCCTGTTCCCGGTCGCCGCGCTCATGTGGGCGGTCGCGGGCAGTTCGCTCTTGTTTCTTGCGCTGTTGGGTTCGCTGTCCGCCCAAACAGGCGGCGCCCGGGTGATCGTCGCCGCCGTGCGCGTCACCTTAGGGGCGCCTTGGCCACGCCGCGATGAACGCGAGGGCAGCGAGCAGCCACGGGGCCAGCGGCGCGGGAGACGCTGGGGTGGAGCCGCAGCCGCCGGCCTTGCTGGACGTCGCCGCGGGGGTGGTCCACTTTTCGGCGGTCGGGCCGCAGTAGGTGGCGCCGTCGACGCCGTTGCCGCCGTTGGTGGCGTCGACGGGGCCGGCTCCGACGGCTTGGGTGCAGGGGATCTCGACGACGGGGCGCTGGCAGCCGTCGGCGCAGCGGTCGGGTTTTAGCCACTGTTTGCTCAGGACTTGAACGCCTCGGGGGTTGTAGACGGCGACCTCGACTTGGGTGGTGGGGTCGAGCAGTGGCAGTTCCAGGTAGAATGGACCGGGCCACTGGCGGCGCACGGCTCGGACGGAAGCCACGGCGTCCGGTGCGGCGTCGAGGTTTCGGGCCACGACCAGCCAGTCTCCCGGGCTGTCGGAGACGACATCGCCCGAGATCAGCGCCACCAGGCCGCCGTGGAAGTAGTCGCAGGGGTCGGTCTTGGCGGTTCGGTAGGTGTATTCGGCGTTGAGCGTGAGCGCGGTGGGTGTGACGGCGGAGACGGCTTCGGTGGTGAAGGTGAGGGGAAGCCCGTAGAGACTGAGGCTGGGCCGGGTGGTGACGGCCTCGAAGGTGTAGCTCGCGTTTGGCGACAGCGGCTCCTTGGGGACGATGATGGCGAACTTGGCGCCGCAGTAGCCGGCGTCCTGAAAGACTTGGATGTCCACGGGCACGTCGGCGCCGGACGGGTCACGGAGGCGGAGCTCGGCGAAGTCCAGCGCGTAGGGCCCGACCTCTTGCTGGAGGGTGAAGCCGGCGTCCACCGCGACGAGCTGGCCGTCGGCGACCGGCGGCGAGAGGAGGGTGATGCCGTCGCCGCACGAGCAAGCCAGGGCGGCGCGCGTCGCGGCCAGGGTCGCGGCACATGCGCAGGAGATCGCTAGCAGAATCGCGATGCGGCGGGGCACGGGGGGCTCCAGGTAAGGGTACCGCGCAGGCTAGTGCGGGGCGGAGCCTGAAGCAAGGGCGCGGAGGTGGAGCGGTGGATTCTCGGGTGAGTTCGGCGACGAGGTTGTGCTGCGCTCCGGGGCTCGGTACGCCGGTTGCTGGACGTGGTTCCATATGCGATTTCGACAAGGTTGATGCCGTGAAACAGCGACTGCTCGCCGTCGGCGCTTTGTTCACTGTCCTGATCCTCGGGGAGCCTGCGCGGGCTTGCTCGTGTGCCATCACCTTGGGGATGGTCGGCGCGTCTGTGAGCGCCGATGGCGGCGTGGTCGTGCATTGGAACGGCCTGCCGCTCGCCACGCGCGAGTCCATGGTCTTGCGTGGCCCAGGCGGCGAGCCGCTGGAGTTCTCGACGCAGAGCTGGGAGAGCGGCCGAGTCTGTGGCCCGGGGTTCTCGGTTCTGCTCCCCGCGGCGCCGCTGGTGGTCGGGGGGACTTACGAGCTCACCGCCGCCATCGAGAAGGGCGGCAAGTACACGGCCACGTTCACCGCGGTGGCGCCCATCGTCGGTGACGACCCGACGCCGACTGTGGATTTCGAGCGCGTGGAGCATCGCCGCCAACACGGAGACCGGGGTTCGTCGTGCTACTACACCGACGTCCCCGAGTCGCTCACATGGGACTATACGGCCCTCGTGACGGTCTCTGCACCCGGTGCGCTCGACGGGCGCTTCATCGTCGTGGCCCACGCCGACAACGCACCCGCCCCCTCGTGGGTGGACGCCGGGTCAATTAGCGGCAGCGATGACTACGCCTTCCTGCAAATCCCTCTGCCCGACCCCGCTGCGTGCGTGAACGTCCAGGTCTACAACGCGCAGGGCGAGAGCGTGCTCTCCGTCGCGCGCTGTCAGCCCGACCGCTGCACGGAAATCGAGAGCTGGAATAACCCGAGGCCCGGCGACCCGCGCCGCCCGACCACGCCCGCGACTTGCGCGCCGAGCCAACGGTCGGGGGAGGACGTAAGCGCAGGTGCAGACGCAGACGCGGACGCATCGGCAGGCGCGGGCGCGGACGCGGACGCATCGGCAGGCGCGGACGCGAGCGAGGCTGCAGCCTCGGCGCGAGACTCAGGCTGCGACGCGGGGACCAGGCCGCCCATGGACGACGCGCTCTGGCTGCTCGCCGCGCTCGCCGCCCTCGCTTGGAGGCGCCGAGGCACGCGTTCGCTGCGCGTAGTGCCAACCCCGGGTCCCGGAAGCGGCGTTGAATGACTGGCCCAACGGGGCCATCGCGCTGGCGCCGGACGCGGAGGCCGCGATTCTGTGGTGAGATTGCGAAAAGTACCCAATTTTGGATGGGTATGTGTAGCAATTATCTACACTCGCTTGCGCGCCATTGTGCCGCGCACCTGCAACCACGTCGGGTAGCGCGAATGGCGCGGATGTTGCTCTACAGAGGGCCTTGCCAACTGGACTCGCGGGCAAACGCGGTGTCCTGCACCTCGCTCCCGACTGCCTGGAGAGATCATGCGCCCGCTCATCGCCCTCACCTGCGTCTCAATGGCCCTCATGGGCTCGATGTACGCTCCACAATCGCGCGCCTGTAGCTGCGTCAACTTCGTGATGGCCTTCCCGCCCGGACCGCTGGCCCTGGATTCCGGCATCGTCGCGCTGGCCCCCGGCGACCTCGAAGTCGCACGGATCTTCTCGTTGCGGGACGCCTCGGGCGCCGAGGTTCCTCACACGGTGAAGGCATTCCCACCGCGCACGACCTGTGGGAAC
>CAZNZH010000056.1:7885-8487 GCA_964577445.1 uncultured Myxococcales bacterium | reverse complement strand
ATCCTGGTGCCCGACGCGCCGTTGGTGAACGGGGCGACTTACACGCTCTCGTCTCCCCAATGGGAGCCCCCCGCGCCGCTCTCGCTGACCGCCAGCGCTTCCGCAGTCCTACCTGGCCTCCCCGAGGTCTCGCTGACCTACACCCGCGTGCAGCACAACCCCCGGGGCGCGGGCTATTCCTGCGACCCCTCCGGGCCGGACTACGCGTTCTCGGCCTTTGTGCGGCTACACGTCGCCAACGAGCCGGGCCTGGTCGTCGCCGAGCTGCGCTCCGATGATCCGAGTGCCACCGGCCCCCACACCGTCGCGGCGCCAATCGTCCTCGCAGCCCCCGGTGACGATGCCCCCGCGGTAGTCGACGGCGAGCTCCTCAGGCTCCCGATGCCCGACCCGTCGGCCTGCCTGACCTTGGACTTGTACACCGTCCGAGGCGAGCTGGCGCAGAGCATCAAGACCTGCCAACCCGACCGATGTGCCACCATCGAGAACTGGTTCCCCGACGACGGCGCGCCGGGCCTCGATTTCTACATCGACGCCGACCCGGAAGGCGTCCTGGTGGATTGCGAGTCTCACATCGCGGCCGCCCGTGCGCGAAACGCGAG
>CAZNZH010000056.1:0-7875 GCA_964577445.1 uncultured Myxococcales bacterium | reverse complement strand
GCATCGACGCTGGCGCCGATTCGGGCGGCGACAGCACGGACCGACGAGGCGCCGCCGCCAGCGCGGACTCCGCTAACAGCGGCGGTTGCACAACTTCGGGCCCAGCCCCGACGACCTGGCTCGCTCTCGTCGCGGCGCTTGGGTGGCTGTCGAGCCTCCGCCGTCGGCGCACAGCGCGATTCGTGCGCGTCTGACACCACTTTCTCGCTGGTCGTCGCCGGTATTTCCGGATGCTTTTCTCGATAGGGTTGATGCCATGAAACAGCTACTGCTCGCCGTCAGCGCCCTCGTCGCTATTGCGATGCTCGAGATGCCTGCGCGGGCGTGCTCGTGCTTCCCCGGGCTACGGTTGGCCGGTCCGTCCGTGAGCGCTGAGGGCGGCGTAGTCGTGGAGTGGTGGGCCTTGCCGCCCGACGCCGTCGATTCGCTGGAGCTCCGGGGGCCCTCGGGCGAGTCGGTCGCTTTCTCGGTCAAGAGCTGGACCGGTGGCCAGACCTGCGGCCCGAGCTTCGCTGTGCTTACCCCCGCGGCGCCGCTGGTGGTCGGGGCCACTTATGAGGTCAGCGCGCCGGCATGGGAATACCCTGACCGAACGGTCGCATTCACGCCGGTGGCTGCCAGCCTGGGCGAGGACTCGACCCCGTCTGTGCAGTTCGAGCGGGTCAGCCACAGCACCAACCGCGGAGATATGAGCTCGTCATGCTATTTCGGTGGCGTGCCGTCGACCGTCACATGGGACTACACCGCCCTCGTGACTGTCTCCGTCGCTGGCGCGCTCGACGGGCCCTTCGTGGTCGTAGCCCAAGCCGACGACCCGCCCGACCCATCCTGGGTGAGCGTCGCGTCGGTTGCCGGCAGCGACGACGAGGCAATCCTGCAGCTCCCGCTCCCCGACCCCGCCGCCTGCGTGAACGTCGAGGTCTGGAACGCTGCCGGCAAGAAGATCCTCTCCGTCGCTCGCTGCCAGCCCGACCACTGCTCGGACGCCGGCGGCTGGTATACCGGGGAGGACCAGGGCCACCCAACCTCGGTCACGCCCATTAGCTGCGAGCTACCCCAGGACTCCGCATCAGGCTGCAACGCCGGGACGGCACCGCCGATCGGCCTCGCAGTCTGGTTGCTCGCCCTGCTCGCCGCGCTGGGCTGGCGGCGCCGCCGCGCTCCTACAGCGATCGCCCTCGCCCTGGCGGCCGTCTTCGCCGTCCCGAGTGATGCGCGCGCGTGTTCGTGCTGGGGCTACTTCCTAACTCTCGATTACCCCGTGCTGGACGGGGCGCCGCTCCCCGTCGACACGACCTTTGTGGTGCGTGAGTCCAGCCAGTACCGCCCGAATGGGCTGGACACGCTGCGTCTGATGGACGCGGCCGGCACCCAGGTCCCCATGGATCGCATGGACCTCGCTCCGTTTCTCGACTGCGACTACGGCTGGTCTGCCCTCGCCGTGCCGCGCGAGCCCCTGGTCCCGGGCGCGACCTATACCCTTGAGCTGATCGACGCAGGAGCGCCCGAGACGGGTCCGGTGGTGGCGTCGCCGACCACGTTTCAGGTCGGCCCGGGACCGGCAGCGGCGCCGCCCGTTCCCAACGTAACCGTGACGTACACGCGCTGGGACGGCTACCCCTGGCTGGACTCGTGCCAGTTCGTATCCGACCCCAACCGCTTGCGCGCAATCGTCGACGTTCAGATCGACGGCGACCCCTCCGCCAAGTGGCTCGTCACGTTGGGTGTCCCCGGCGAGAGCGAGCGAGCACCCGCCCCCTGGGCGCTCGTCGCCGGGGGGGCGGCTGCCCGCTTGAATCGCGGCCTTGAGTCTCCAGACACCTGCGTGGAGTTGGCGGTCTTCGACCTTCACGCCAAACCAGTCAGCGTCCAGACCCTCTGCGAGCCAGACATCTGCTGGACACACGATGACTCGGCCCCGGACGGCCGCGTCGCATGCGAACCGCCCAGCGAACCCGACCCGGTCGGCGACAGCACGGGCGGGGAAGGCGCCGCCGCCAGCGCTGACGCCGCGAACAGCGGCGGCTGCACAAGCTCCGGCGCAGCGCCCACCACCTGGTTCGGTCTCGCCGCCGCGCTCGCGTGGCTGACGAGTTCCCGCAGACGACGCCAACCGTACTGTTCGCGTGGCTGACTCCGGTTGGACGCAGGCGCGGCGGGACCCCCGGGGGCGGAGGGCATCACGACGGCTCAGCGCTGCCTAGCGCAGGTACCTAGGAGCGCGCGATCGGAATCCAGGCCCCGTCGGCAGGCGCCCACCGCCTTTCTGCGACGGCGCCGGAGATCGCTTGGTCCGCGAAAGCGCTGACGGCCTTGGCAACGTCCGCAAGTGCGCGCGGAACTCTTTCGACAAGGCCGTGCTTGCGACGCCAAAGCTGCCACTGTCGGTCCGCTCGCGCGTCGAATCCAGACATCGAGTCGGCCAGCGGTCGCAGCGGGGTCCTGCGAAAGCTAGCCACCCGCGTGAGAGCAGAGTGGAAGTCCGCGCCTGCGACCGGATGCTTGGCCGCGATTAGGAGAACGTCCGCGAAGTCGCGCCATCGGGTGTTGGCTTCGCCGCGCTGAATGGCCGTGACCACCTTTTCGGCCAAGACCATGGCGAGCGGGTATCCCTCCAACTCAATAGCCTCTCCACTGAGGAGGCGGGGCACGAACACGCGTTGAGAGCCGGGCCAAATGGGGTCGCCGACGTTCACGTCGACGTGGAAGTGCAGCCGCGCCGTGGCCAGCGTGGCGCGGATCGATGTGCGCACTCCGGTATAGGCGTCGCCTTCCCGAATCGTTTCAGTCGACACGTCTTCCAGATTGAAGCTGAGTCCATCGTTGAGCGCTTCGTTCGCGATGCCGACGACGAGCGAGCGAACCGCGGCGGCATCGTTCGGGGTACTGAGGGCGAGAAAATCTATGTCCCGGGTGGGGCGTCGGAGGTCGAAGGCGGAGAGCAGCGCCCCCCCCTTTGAGGACTAGCCGCTCGCGCTGGCCCGAACGTTCGAGGCGGGCGAGGAATCCCTCAAGGACATACAGTTGAAGTAGCTCCGCCGTCGGCCGGCCGGCGGAGCGTGCGAGAGCGCGGAGCGCGAGGTAGCGCTTACCCGCCACGGTGTTGTGGTTTGGACGCTCGGTCACAGCAGGATTCGCAGGGCGTGGAGCACCGACCGTTCAGCCTTTGGGAACGCGCGGGCGAGCGTGAGGAGGGCGCTTGGCGTTGAGTCTGGGCGCTCGAGCCATCGGCGCAGGGCGGTGACAGCGACGGCCTCGCCTTCGAGATGCTGGAGGCGGAATGCGTCCACGATGCAGCGTTCTGGGGAGTACAGGCCCAAGCGGGCGTCGTCGGCGACGACCATCGTCGTGCGGCCCAGGGCGTAGGTCTTGACCGCGAACCGGTGCCAGCGAACCGGGGCATCGAGGCGCGGCGGACGGCGAGGCCTGGGCAGCGCGACGTCGATCCGCGTGGGGATTTCATCGCTCAAGCCATGGTGGGCCAGCGCCGAGGTCAGGCAGAGCGTGGCGTCCGGCGCGCTCAGCGCGACTTGGAGGAGGTCCTCGTCGGCGGGTGGCGCATCGGCGCGACGATAGATGCCGCGGGCCAATCGAACGATCTGCCCAGAGCGGAGCAGACGGCGCAGGGAGGCGTCCGAGACGTCCACGACGTCTCCCCGGGCAAACGAGGCAGGAAGCGACTCGGCGTTGGTGTGGCGTTCGCGCATGGTGTGACTGTAACTGTAGCCATGTTGTGCGGACATGGCTACATAAGCCGCCAACTCAGCCAAAGTTCCTGCGCCAAGGCTACGTGCGGGTTCGCCGAGTGAGGGCGAGCACTCCGAGCGAGCCTGGGGCCAGGCTCACTGCGTCCTCATTCTCTGGTGCTCGGACCAGTCGATGGACACCAGGTCCTGCGGGTCCCCGATGATGAGGCCGGGGATGGGGACGATGCGGTCGATCTTCGAGGCCGGCTGCTCGCGGGTAATGCGGAGGATGTGGCCGCGGCGCTCGAGCTCGAGGGGCTCGCCGGTCGCCAGCACCTGGTCGATGAGGCGGTAGATGTCGCTGCGCAGTGTGGTGAGGCTGATGGGCATGGGGCTCCTCCTGTGCCATCTGGCGCCCGACTGCGGAGGGATCTCGGGCTGGCGCTACTCGGGGCGCGGGCGGGGGCTGATGAGGATGGGGAAGTAGGTGACGGTGAAGATGAGGAAGGCCGCTATCCAGAGGGCTCCGGCGATTTGGATGGAGGCGGCGTAGGCGCTGGGGGCGGCGATGGGGATGGCGACGCGGGCCAGGACGGCGAGGTTGGCTAAGACGAAGGCGACGTTGGTTTGGGGGGCGGTGATGAGGTCGCGGCCGGTGTGGCCGAGGGCGACGCGGGCCATCATGCCGAGGGTCATGCCGCCGATGGTGCCGATGGTCAGGGCGTGGCGGGCGACGGTCGGCATGACGAGGCCATAGGCGGCGAGGGCTTGTAGCAGCAGGCCGATGACGAGCCAGGCGTAGGCGACGTGGAGGACCCAGACCAGCGGGGTGGTCCAGATGCGGCGGCTGGTGATGCCGGCGAGGCGGACGGCGTGGACGGCGGCGGCGAGGGTGGCGACGGTCGCGGTGAGGGCGGGCGGGGCCTCGGCGATGATGGCGGCGGCGGCCAAGAGGAGGACGGGGCCGGCGGCGAGCTCGATGGGGCGCCAGGTCTTGGGGGTGGTGCCGGGGACGCCGCGGCGGGTGAAGAACGGGAGGACGCGGCCGCCGATGACCGCGATGAAGGCCAAGACGAGCCAGACGCCGGCCTCGAGGCCCCAGGTGGTGGCGGCGGGGTGGCCGCCGAGCGGGGTGGAGTGGACGGCGAGGTCGGCGAGCCAGAGCAGGGTGAGCAGGCCGATGACTACGAGGTTTTTGTAGTTTTTGGCGCGGAAGATGGGGCGGGCGATGGCGACGGCGACCAGCGGGAGGAAGGCGAGGTCGACGATGGCGACGAGGAGCGGGCCGGCGCCGGTGGCGGGGAGGATGCGGCCGGCGAGCCAAAGGAGGGTCAGGGCGGCCAGCGGCCAGCCCTCGATGGTCTGCCGGCTGGTCCAGTTGCGGACGGCTGTCAGCAGGAAGCCGGCGAGGACCGCGGCGGCATAGCCGAAGACCATCTCGTGGCCGTGCCAGGCCATGGTGGGGCCGTAGGCGGGGACGTTGATGGGGTCGACCTGTGCGAAAAGCCACACACCGATGAGGGCGACGGCGCCGGCGCCCGCGCAGAGGAAGAAGGGGCGGAAACCGATGCTGAGCAGGGGGGAGGGGGCGGGAGCGCCGGCGGCGGTGGCGCTGGAGGTGGGGTTCATCAGGGACACGGAGGGCTCCGGGCGTGGGGGGTGGTTGGGGGCCACTTGTGGCGTGCCACAAGGGCCTGATTTGCGAGGTCGCGTCAAGGGAATCGGAGGATGGTCGGGCGGTGGGCGCGCGGTCGCGCGGTCAGTACGCCGTCGAGGGACTGTGTTTCGTAGCGGGTTCGGGGGCCGGCTCGGGCGACGGCTCGGGGGTGGGCTCGGGCGCGGCGGTCGGGGGCGCGGCGCTGCCGAGGGGATCAAGCCACACCGGGAGGCTGACCGTGGTGGCGTGGCCGCGCGGAAACTCCAGGGCGCTGAGGACGGCCTCGACGCAGCGGGCGGCCTCGGCGGTGCCCTCGGGGGGGTCCAGGACGCGCGCGCCGCGGACGGCGCCGCTCGAGCGGATGTGAAAGCGCGTCTTGAGGCGGAGGCCGTCCGGGTGGGCGTCGCCGAGGTGGTGGCCGCAGCCGGCGAGCTGGGGATCGGCGAGGGCGAGGGTGGCCTGGACGGCGTCGTTATTCGCCGCGGTGCTGTCGAGGTCGAAGGCGGCGAGCTCGGTCTTCGAGGAGAACGAGCCCTCGGGGACGCGGCGCAGGTCGATCTTGGCGGTGGCGTAGCCCGGGTGGGTGAGGAGGATGCGGCCGGTCTCGGGGCGGTCGATGGTCAGCGGGGTGGCGCCGAGCAGGCGATCGGCGAGCCAGACGCTGGCGCCGGGGGGGGCGGTCTCGAAGGTGATGGTGGGCGCGGCGGGGGCGGCGGGGGCGGCGGAGGGGCGGCGTGGCGCGGGGTCGGGCGGGGACAGCGGGGCGGGCCGTGGCGCTGAGGTGGCGGGTGGGTCGGCGGCCGCGGCGACGGGGACCGGCGCGTCGCCGGATGCCAGGAGGGCTATCCCGGCGCCGAGGCCCGCGATGGCGAGGGCGAAGAGCGCGATGGCCACGAAGAGTATGCGGCTGCCGGCGGGCGGTGGCGCAGGCGCGGGGACCGAGCCGCTGAGGGCGGCGAGCGCGGCGCGGGCCGAGGCTGGGCGGTCTTCAGCGCGCGGCTCCACCAGGCTGAGCAGGACGCGGCGGAGGTTCGCGTCCAGCGAGTCCAGGCGCCCGCCGAGGTCGAGCCGGCCCTCGCGCCGCGGGATCCGCTCCGGGCTGACGTGGGTCGCCGCGAAGATCACCGAGGCGCCGACCCCGTAGAGGTCGCTGCGCTCGGTCGCCTCGCCCGCGAACTGCTCGGGCGCCGCGTAGCCCGGCGTGCCGACGATGGTCAGCCCGGAGCGGTCTTCGGCGGGCTGTGCCACGACGTCGAAGTCGGTCAGCACCGGCATCGCGTCGTGAGACGACCGAAAGAGGAGGTTTTCCGGCTTGATGTCGCGGTGAAGAATCGGCGGCTGCGCCTCGTGCAGATAGACCAACAGCTCTAGCAGATGCACCGTAAGTGCGCGAATCTCCCCGGGTCGCGCGTGCCAGCCGTTGGCCGCGCGCTCGGCCAGCGACCCGCCGGCCAGAAACTCCGTGACCAGGTGCAGCTCGCCCCGCGCGTCCGCCTCGAAGGCCACGACCTTCGCCACCGACGGGTGCGACAGCTTCGACAGGATGCGCGCCCCGCGCTCGAAGAGCTCCGCCTCGCGCCAACTGTCGGCGTCGGTGAGCGGCAAGATCTTCACGGCGCGGCGCTCACCGCGCTCCGACCACGCCTCGTACACGCGGGAGCGCGAGCCGCGGCCCACCAAGCGCGTCAACCGCTGCCCCAGGACGACCAGCGGGCGCCCGCAGCGCGAGCAGGTCGCGCCGGGCTCGGTGTCGGCGTCGCAGCCAGGGCAAGGGAAGGGCTCGATCATGGCCCATCGAAGCGCGATGCCGCCCGATGCGCAAGCGCGATGGTCGGCCGCCGCATCATCCGCGCCGGCCTGCGCCCATCGCGCCCGCCCGTCGTCAGTGACCTACCTGCTTGAGCTGCGCCTCCAGCTCGCGCTCGAACGCGGCGCGGTCGGCCGCTCCCTCGCCGCGCCACGCGTGCTGCACAATCTGGCGCCCGTCTAGCAGTAAGGTCAGCGGGAGTTGGCCCACGCCCACGCCCTCGGAGATCTTGTTGCCTTCATCCCAGACGTTCACGAACGAGGTCGGCACGTTGTCGAGGAAGAGCACCGCCAGCCCGCGGTCCTCGTCCATGTTGACCGCGACCACGTCCAGCGGCTGGCCTTCGTGGCGCCTCAGCAGCCCGTCGAAGTAGGGCATCGACCGCTTGCACGGCTCGCACCACGACGCCCAGAAGTGGACGATGGCGACCCGGCCGTCCAGCGAGCGCATGGCGAAGGGCACGTCGCCGCCGGGCGGCACCGGATCCCACTGGCTCCACAGCCGCGGCGCCGTAAACCGCACCGGCTTGCCCACATAGCTCGTCGGCGGCTCAGGCGTCGTCGCCGCGGCCGCCTCGTCGTGGGCGGCGGGGCTCGCCTGGGTCGCAGGCCCAGTCGACGCGCACGCGGCCAGCAGCGCCGCCGCCGCGCCTGCGAGTAGCGCCCGCCCGAGATCTGCCGCTGCGCCCCGTCGCTTCCTGGTCTCCATGACTCGCCTCCCCATCG
>CAZNZH010000055.1:0-13180 GCA_964577445.1 uncultured Myxococcales bacterium | reverse complement strand
AGGTCCTCTTCGCGGTCGAGCGCCCGGCCGGCGAGCTCAGCACCGACCCCACCGACGTGCTGCACCTCGGCGGCTGGCGCGTCAGCCTGAGCGCAGACGGGCTCTCGCTGGTCTCCGACGGCGCCGCGCCCGCGGTCGTCGACGGCGTCGAGTACGCCGGCTCCACGCGCGTCCGCTACCGCCCGGTCCACCGCGTCCGGGCGGGCGAGGGCGTGTTTCGGATCGTGCGCGGTGAAGCGCACCAGCCGGATCCCTGAAGCTTGCTCGGCGCAACCACCATCACGGGCCTCGGCGCGCACCTGCTCTTCTTGTCGCTGCTGGGCCTGGCCGCCGCCATGACCGTCACCGGCGCGCTGCTCGCCTTGGTGCGCCGCGGGACCGCCGGCACCGCCACCCGCGTCGCCGCAGCCTTGGGCTCCGTCTGCGTCGCCGCCGCCGTGGTGGTCGCCGCCGCCGCGGTCCCCGGCATCCCGGCCAGCCGTTTCGGCCTCGACGCCGCCTCGGTCACCGCCATCGTCGGCGTCGCCGTCGCCGCCGCCAGCCTCCTGCTCGCCTACACCGCCGCCGAGCCGCGCGTGGCGGTCCTCACCACCGCCACCGCGGGCCTCACCGTGACGGGCCTGCTCATCCAGCTCCTCCTCTACGCGGCCGCCCCCAACCCCGCCGACGCGGTGGCCTGGGAGCTCCGCCGCCTCTCCACCATGTGCACCTTCGCCGGCATCCAGACCTGCCTCGTCGCCGCCATCGGCTGGGCCATCACCCTGCGCCCCGTCGCCATCGCCCGACCGATGCACCTCGCGGTGTTCATCGCCGGCGCGGTCTGCGTGTCGTTGAGCTCCGGTTTGGTAGGCGGCGGCTCACTTCGCGAGGCCGCGGTGGTCGGCGCGCTCTTGGTCCCCACCCTCACCTGGCTCGCCTGGACCTCCATCCGCGCGCGCGAACCCGTCAGCGCCGCGGCCATGCGCGCCTTCGCCGACGACCTCGCCACCGCCTCCGCCACCGCCGAAGACCGCAACCGCGCCGTCGACCACGCCGCCCTCTTCATCGTCTCGGCCCAGCAACGCACCCGCGCGGCGCTCTCCCGCCTCGCCCTGGCGCTCTCCCGCCTCCCCAGCCGCCCCTCGGCCGCCCTCGTCGCCAGCGCCCTCGCCGCCCTCCTCTCCATCGTCGCCGTCCTCCTGGCCGCCGGCGGCAGCGCCCGCGACGCCGCCCGCGTCGACGTCGGCGGCCTCGAGTTCACCCCGTCCCTCCTCGTCCCCTTCGTCTTCGCCCCCGCCCTCGGCCTCGTCCTCGGCTCCCCCGGCCTCCGCGCCCGCGGCTTCCTCGGCCTCCTGCTCACCTTCGTCGTCACCGGCCTCCTCGTCGCCCAAAAGGAGATCGGCTACACCGGCGTCGTCTTGGGCGTCGCCGCCGTCACCTTCCTCACCTCCCGCGGCACCCTGCTCCACCTCGTCGCGGCGGGCGGTTTCGCCGCCGTCGGCCTCGGCCTCGCCTTCGAGCTCCAGCCCGTCCTCCCCTGGATCCCCTTCACGATCCGCGAGCGCGTGCTCCTCTGGCTCGGCGGCGCCGGCTTCTTCCGCCGCGGCGGCCACCTCCTCGCCGCCGACCGCGTCACCTACGACCTCGGCGGCGTCTGGGGCCTCGGCATCCAGACCCGGACCTCGCTCGACCTCCACCGCACCGTCAACAGCCTCGACACCGACTTCCCCCTCGCCGTCGTCGGCCTCTTCGGCGGCATGCCCTGGCTGCTGACCTACGTCGCCCTCTTCGTCGGCTTCACCGTCGTCCTCTACGACATCGCCCGCCGTCAGGGCCGCCGCGGCAGCGCGGCCGGTTGGCGCCTCCCCGCCATGGCCGGCCTCGCCACCGTCCCCGTCGCCTCCACCGCCGTCAGCCTCTCAGGCGGCCTGACCCACATCACGCCCTTCGCCGGCGTCCCCGCCGCGTTCATCTCGTACGGCGCCTTTTACATGGCGGGCCTCCTCCTCATCCTCTCGCTCTTCTTGGTCCTCGGCAGCGACGCCGCCCTGGCCGATCGCCTCCTCGCGAGCCAGACCCCGCCCAAGCGCCGCGTCAAGCTCAGCACCGGCGTCGTCGAGCGCGACGTCCCGCCCGAGACCTGGTGGCTGCACCCAAGCTGGCCCGCCGTCCGCCTCTTCGCGCGGCGCCTCTCCGGCCGCCTGCGCCTGTCGTCCGTCGACGCCGGCGCGCTCCTCCTCATCGGCGGCGTCGTCGCCATGGGCCTGCTCTGGAGCAGCGCCATCGAGACCCGCTACTCGCGCCGCCTCAAGGTCTACACCCACCCGTCGCTCTCGAGCAGCGTCCAGATCCGCAACCTCGTCCCCGGCGTCTGGGAGGTGCTCCCGCCCGCACCGCCGGGCTGGGCAGGCATCCTCCAGGAAGGTCGCGTGTACCGCCTCGACAGCCTCGAGATGCGGCTCGCCCACGGTCAGATCGAGGTCACCGGCGCCTGCCTGCCCCGCGCGCTGGCCGAGCTGCGGCCACTGCGCGTCGGCTTTGAGGGCGTCCTCCTGCCCCGGCTCACCCGCTTCGGCGCCGCCGGCCGCGGCCTCGCCGCGCAGTTGGGCGCGACGATGCCCGAGAGCAACGACCTCGTGCTGCCCCTGGCCCCAGTCTGGCTTCACCACCTCGAGCTGTTTCCGGTGGGCCACGACCGCATCCGCGTGCGCTCGGCCACGATCGGCGCCCGCTTCATCCTCTTCGACGACGAGGGGCGGCAGGTCACCCCGCCCCGCGGCGGCGCCCAGAATCTCCCCTGGGGCTGGACCGTCGCCCTGGCCGACGATCCTCGCCTGCACCTCACCCTCGAGCAGGGCAACGACCCCGAGACCGGCGAGCCCGAGATCTGTCTGCGCAACAAGAGGACGCCGCTCTTCTCCTGGGAGCTGTCCCGGTGGCGAGACACCGAGATCGGCGGCCTCGATCTCCTGCGCCGCGCCCCGGTGGATCGCTCCATCGACTTCGAGTTCGCCGAGGATTTCAAACGCCTCGCCGAGTCGGGCCTCGCCGGCGTCACCCCCACCGGGCAGCTCTGGGTGACGCCATGGGACCAAGCCTCCCGCGATCGCTGGGACCCCACGACGTCGAAGCAGTTCCGCCGCATCTTCCGCGTCACCAAGGACGAGGACGGCACCGAGGTGCTGCGCTGGATCCGCGGCTTCTACCGCGACGGGAGCACCCGCGTTCGCTTCGACGAGGGGTGGGATGCCTTCGCCGCCGGCTGGGGGGGCGAGCTGTTGGGGCTCGCGGACCCGTACCGGTTCAGCCGCAACCTGCCTGAGTTCGCGTCCAAAAAGCTCGACCGCGAGCCGGGCCGGCTGCTCGACACCCACCTGCATCCCCTGGCGCAGCTCTCGGAGGACGGCGAGCGGTGGGAGACGCAGCTCACCGAGGCGGGCGCGCTGATCGGCTGGGGCTTCCCCAAGCGCGCGATCTGGGGCGGGCTGCTGCGGGTGTTCCGCAACCTGCTCATGGGGCGGCAGATCCGGCCCAGCACCGCCGACGAGGAGCTGACCGAGCGCGCCTTGGGGCGCGATGGGGCCGCGATCGGCGCCGACGTCATCCTGACCCTGGACCGCGAGATCCAGGAGGTGACCACGCGGGTCGTGCGGGCGTCTTGCGATCGGATGCGTAACCTCGCGCTCTCCAAGGGGGATTCGAGCTGGATGCCCCACGGGCGCGCCATCGTCTTGGGGCCCGAGGGCGAGATCGTCGCGGCCGCGTCCTGCCCCGGGTTCAACGGCAACCGCCTGGAAGAGGTGCTGGCGGCGGTCGAGGAGCAGCGGGTCAACCCCGTGGAGGCCGCGGGCCTGGACGCGTGGCAGCGCACGACCACGGTGGGGTCGGCGGCGAAGGTCGGGCTGGTGGTGGCGGCGTCGCGGGATCCGTCCGCGAACTTCGCGCCCTACGGCCAGGGCGAGCTGTGCATCCGCGCCGAGGACGACCCGGCCAACTCCCAGAAGGGCTGCTTCGTCGAGCGCGGGAGCCTGTCGAGTTTCCGCGGCGAGCCCATCGAGCCCGTCCGAAACTACGGTGGCGCCTTTGTCGGGGGCGTCACCACCGTTCGGCAGCTCCTGGTGCGCTCGGTGAATACGGCGGCGGCTTATCTCGCCGGTCGCCTGCGGCTGGCGGGCTTCAAGAGCTTCTACCGCCTGCTCGAGGTGCTGCGGCCCTACGATCTGTTGCCCGAGCGGCTGGGCCTGGACCCGCAGTTCGCCGCCGACATCGAGCGCTACCCCAACGACCCGCTCACGGCGTGGCGCGCGCGGCTGGGCGAGCTGCCGCCGGGCCCCGACGCCTGGCGGACGACCTACGACGTCCGGCTCGGGCTCTCGGGCTTCTCCGACTTCAGCATCCTGCATGTGGCGCTGGTCGAGTCCATCGTCGCCAAGGACGGCCGCCACTACCGCCCGTACCTCGTGCGCGGCATCCGGGACCTGGCCGATGGCTCCATGCTCGAGGTGACGCCGCAAAACCCGCTCCAGGTCATCCCGGTGCGGATGGCGCGGCACCTCAAAGACGCCGCCCACGACACGATCCGCCACGGCACCGCGGCGTGGACCAAGCGGCAGGTGCCCGAGGAGGTGTGGCGCGAGATGGGCGGCAAGACCGGCACCGGCGAGACGACGCGGCCCCAGCCGGCCTTCGTGGGCACAAAGTCCGCCCGGCGCAAACCCAGGACCCAGGACCACAAGTTCTTCGCCGGCTACTGGCCGTTTTCGAGCCGGAACCCCTACGTCATCGTGACGGGCTTCGAGTACGTCAGCCACCTGGACACCCACGTGGCGCTTCAGGCCTACGCCGAGATCGTGATGGGGATCCGCGCTGAGCTGGCGCGGGCGCGGGAAGCGTCACCGTAGCGGGGCCCACGGGGTTCGGAGTAGGTTGGATGCGCCATGAGGAAAAGAGCAGCGAGCGTGTCAAGCCGAGCCTGCGACCCGCCGATGGACGAGGTCAGACCCCCAACGGAGGACGGAGACATGTCTCGACAGCACAATGACGTTCGCGATGTGAGTACGCGCCGGGCCGGCAGGCTGGCCGCGGCGCTCCGGCTGCCTGCGGCGCTGATGATGGCCGCCGGGCTCTGCCTGGGGCTGGCGGGGAGCGCGTCGGCGGCGGCGCCAGCGCGCGCGCCGGAGGGCTACCCCGAGGTGGTGACGGTCCCCGATGGCGTCCTGCCGGTCTATCTGGTGGGCGAGGAGTGGCAGGTCGAGGCGTCCGGCGCCCGCCGCCTCATCGCCCGCACCTACGAGCTGAACCAGGAGGTCTCGCGCTCCGTCGACGTGCGCGCGCACTACGAGCGGCTCTTTCAGCGCCTGGCGTGGTGCGGTGGGTTCCGGCAGGTGCGCAAGGGGATGGCGGGCTGGTTTGACAAGGACGGCATCAGCGTCGACCTCGCCATCACGCCGCGCACGCCCGAGCGCGACCATGTGAAGATCGTGGTACGCGTGGCGGCGGGCTGAGCGCGGCGAGGGGGTGGGAGACGGCCGTGAGTCGGCGCCTCCGTCGCGGATTTTGCGCGCGAACCCCTAGGATTTATCCACCCTTTACCACCGCGGCGTGGGGGTGGTCGGCCAGCAGCACCCTCGCGGCGGCGCGGCCCGAGCTGAGCGCCCCGATGATCCCGTGGCCGGCGCGGGTCGAGGCGCCGCAGAGGTAGAGGCCGGGGACGGGGCTGCGGTAGCCCGGGCGGCCCTTCATGAACTGGTCGGGGGTGGACGCCAGCCCGTAGCCGGTGCCGCCCGTGGCGCGGGTGAAGCGGCTGTGGGTCAGCGGCGTGGCCGACTCGCGGAAGACGATGGACTCCGCCGTGCCGGGGAAGACGCGCTCGAGGCAGCCCACCATGCGCTCTTCGACGCGCGCCTTGATCTCGAGGTAGCGCGGGTGGCGCTTGTGGTCCCACCGGAGCGGGTCGCCGTCGCGGAGGCCCCAGCGCTTCGGGTCGCCGCTGACCAGGGTCATCACCTCGACGTTGGTGACGCCGGCCGGCGCGTGGTGGGGGTTTTCCGGGTCCTTCATCGAGGCGCTGGTGATGTAGGCGACGTCGGGCTGGGGCTCCGGCGACTCGAAGGCGGTGCGGTACATGCCCTCGACGTCGGCGCTGGCAAAGCTCCACACGTTGCGGGCGCCCATGCCCTTTTTGCCCATGTCGGCCGTGACGCCGAGGAAGGTCATGAAGAGGGCCGCCGGCATCTCGTAGCCGCGCGTCCGGGTGACCACCTCGGCCGGGAGGTGTTCGGGGCCGACCAGCTCGAGGAGCGTCCGCTCGAGATCGGCGCCCGAGACGACCAGATCGGCCCGCAGGGTCTGGGGCGGGTCGTGGCGACCGGCCTCGGTGACGACGCCGGCCGCGCGGCCGCCCTCGATGAGCACGCGGGCGACCGGCGTGCGCAGGTGGATGGTGCCGCCGAGGGACTCGATGCGCTCGGCGAGGCGGTCGGCGACGATCTGGCCGCCGCCGCGCGGGTAATAGGCGCCTTGGAAGTAGTGGGCGGCGAGCCCGGCGTGCAGCAGCGCGCTGACCTTGCTGGGCGGCAGGCCGTAGTCGCCCGCTTGCCCGGCGATGATGGCGCGCAAGAGCGGCTCGCGGGTGCAGGTGTCCAGGAGCGCGCCGAGGGTGGCGCCCTGCCAGCGCGCCAGCAGCCGCCCGCGCAGCAGCACTTGCAGCAGCACGCGGGGCGACATGCGGCCGTGGTTTTTCTCGATCTGGGTGCCGATGTGGCGGACCTCGCCCACGAAGCGCACGTAGCGGTCGATGCCGCGGCGCTCGCGCGGGAAGAGCGCGACGAGGCGGTCGCGGTAGACGCCGAGATCGGCCGGGACCGCGAAGGTCAGCTCGGGGAAGACGAAGGTGTCGAAGCCGTCCTGGTCCAGCGGCAGCCAGTCGACGGACACGCCCAGGCTGTCGAGCAGGGCGGTCATCTGCCCGCCCGGGCCGCAGTCGCCGACGTAGTGGAGTCCCACGTCGAAGTGGTAGCGCGCGTCTCGAGGGCCTCGCGCGAACACGGTCGCGCAGCCGCCGGCGGTGTAGTGCGAGTCGAGCACGGCGACGCGGCGGCCTTGGGCGGCCAGCGCGGCGGCGGCGCCGAGGCCACCCATCCCGGCGCCGATGACCGCGACGTCGACGCGATCGGGCAGCGGGGCGCGGGCGCGTGCCAGGGAGCGGTCCGGGGGGCCCGGGAGCGGGTGGCGCCGAGTGTTCACGTCGTGCCTGGGTTCGGGGCAGGTCGCTGACCCTGTGAATCATGGACCATGGACGGCCCTCCCGCCACCGGCTGATCCCTGGGACCTCGCCCGTGCATGGCGATCTGGCTCCCACCGCCATTGCGTGATATCTGCCTGCCTCACGCCTCCGACGCCGTCCGGGCGTGAATCTAGGAGCTTTCATGCCCCGCACGGGCCGCTTCGTCTCCATCGCTGCCCTCTGCGCCGCCTTGACAGGGTTCGGGGCCGCGGCCGCGTTCGCGCAGGCGACGCCCACGGCGGAGACAGGGCCCGCGGCGGCGGTCAAACCGAGGCCCTCCGCGCTGGTCGTTGCGCAGGCCAAGCCGTCGAAGAACGCGCCGCTCCTCGAGCCGGAGGGCACCGCGCCCGGAGACCTCGCCGAGACGATCCCCCGCGCGTGGCACGAGACCTGCGCCATCGACCGCCGCCGCCCGGTCTCGCTGGTGATGGGCTTCGATTACCACCGCGACTATCGCCCGGTTGAGAAGTTTGAGTCCGTCCCCGCCCGCGCGCTGCTCAGCAGCCTGTGCCGCGGCGACCGGGTGACCCTGGTGGAGGTCGGTCGCACCCCGCGCCTGCTCGGCGACACCGCGGTCATCCGCGACCTCGCCGATCTCGACGATCTCGTCCTCCGCATCGAGCAGCGGCGCGAACCGCGCGAGTGGCTGCGCAGCAACGAAGCCCTGCTCCAAGCGGCCCAGACCGAGTGGGGTCAAAAAGAGAACGTCAGCCGCGAAGACCTCACCCGGGTCCTGGTCTTCTTCACCCGCGACCTGCAGAGCAAGACCAAGCGGGGCGTCGTCGACTTCTCCTGGTCCAGCCCGCCTTATTGGCTGGACGGGCACGCGCTGGTCGCCGTGCTGCGCCCCATCGTCGGCAGCACGCAGGTCGAGGCCTGGGAGGTCTTCGTGACCTCGCGCCCGCCCTTTGACATCCCCAAAGAGAAGCTGCCCCAGGGGCTGCGCGTGGACCTGAGCACCTGGCTCGACGTCGTGCGCATCCCGCCCGAGCCGCCCAAGCCCGAGCGCCGCAACACCTCGAAGCTGAACGTGCCGGTCCCGGCCGACATGCCGGCCGCCGCGTTGCCCCCGGACCTGCCGGTCATCTGGCCGGAGCCCGACGGCATCCTGCGCTGGGACGACGCCTGGACGCCCTGGGCCATCGTCGCCGGCCTCGGCGCGCTGCTGGTGCTGATCCTCGCCTGGGCCCTGCTGCGGGCCGCGCCGCGCCGCGTGGTGGTCAGCGGCGTCGCCAGCCAGGAGATGACCCTGGTCATCCACGACCGGCTCCACGACCGCATCATCTCGCAGGAGAAGCTGCGGCTGGACGGCCCGGTGCGAATCGGCGCGTCGATGTCCAGCGACGTGACGATACCGGGGCCGTTCTCGCTCGAGATCATGCCCGGCCAAAACGGCACCAGCCCCAGCCTGCGCTCGACGAACAGCTTGCCGGTCGAGATCCAGCGCGCCAGCGGCGGCCGCATCTTGCGCGCCAGCGAGACCCTGCCGATACCGCTGCGAACCGGCGACCGCATCCGGCTCGGCGGCGGCCAGGAGGTCGAGGTCCGGCTGGGCTGACGGCCGCGCCGGGCTAGTCGGCGCGCCGCGCCGGGCTTGTCAGCCGAAGAGCTCGCGGACGCGGTGTTTCTGCAGCTTCCCGAGCGCGTTGCGCGGCAGCTCATCCACCACGAGGAAGCGGCGCGGTGTCTTGAAGGGCGCGAGCCGCTCGATGAGCTGGCCGTAGAGGGCGTCGACCACCTCGTCCGGGTCTGCGCCGGCCGCCAGGACCAGCGCGGCGGCGATGCGCTCGCCCCAGACCGCGTCCGGCAGCCCCACGACGGCGACCTCGGCGACGCCCTCGTGGTCCAAGATGACGTCCTCGATCTCACGAGCCGAGATCTTGAACCCACCGCTCTTGATGATGTCGACGGAGCGCCGCCCGGCGATGTGGACGTAGCCGTCGGCGTCGGTGAACGCGACGTCGCCGGTGCGGAAGAACCCGTCGTCACTGAAGCTGGCGCGGGTCGCCTCCTCGAGGCCCCAGTAGCCGGCCAGCAGCCCCGGGCCGCGCACCTGGATCTCGCCGGTCTCGCCTGAGGCGACGGGCCGGTCCGCCTCGTCGCACAGGCGCACCTCGAAGCCCGGCACGGCGAACCCGACGGTGCCCGCGCGGCGCTCGCCCTCGTAAGGGTTCGACAGGGTGAAGCCGGTCTCGGTCATGCCGTAGCGCTCCAGCACCTGATGGCCGGTCGCCCGGGCGAAGGCTTGATGGTGCGATGCGGGAAGGGCCGCGGAGCCTGACGTGAAGAGTCGCCCAGCCGCGAGGTGGCGCCTGTCATCTGGCGACGCGTCGAGGTGCTCGAGCAGCCGCGCGTACATGGTGGGGACGCCCATGAAGACCGTGGCGCCGCGCCGGGCGAAGGCGTCGACGACCCAGGCCACGTCGAAGTGGGTGGCGACCAGGGTCGGCACGCCGCGCATCAACGCGCCCAGGACGCCCAGGCCCAGGCCGTGGACGTGAAAGAGCGGCAGGGTCAGGGCCATCCGGTCGTCGGGGCCGACCCGCCACAGCCCCAAGATGGCGTCCAGGTTGGCGGCCAGCCCGCCGTGGGTGAGCGCGACGCCCTTGCTGCGGCCCGTGGTGCCCGAGGTGTAGACCAGCAGGGCGACGGCGTCGGGTGCGGGCGGGGAGGGCGCGGGGGCGTCGGGGGTGGCGCGCAACGCCTCGAACGCGGTCTCGCCGGGGCCGGCTGGGCCCTCGGTGACCACGACGGCGAGCTGCGCGGACCGATCTCGGGCGGTGCTGTGACCCACCGACCCGGCGGCGACGACGGCGACCGAGGCGCCGGAGTCGTCGAGGATGTGGGCGGTCTCTTCGCCGAGATAGCGCGTGTTGATCGGGACGTAGATCGCCCCGATTCGCAAGGTGGCGACTAGCAATTCGAGGAGCTCGACCGACGCCGGCCCGAAGTAGGCCACGCGGTCGCCCGGCACCACCCCGAGCTTGACGAGGCCCGAGGCGACGCGGCGCGAGCCCTCGTCGAGCGCACGCCAGGTGAGCGCGCGCCCGTCGACCTCGAAGGCCAGCGCGTCGGGCGCGCGGCGAAGGCCAGCCAGCAGTGGGGAGGTCGCGTCCATCGCCTCCGCTCCATAGCAAAGCTGCGCCCGTTGCGCACCCGATGCGTTGGCCGTCGATGGAGCCGTGGATAGCGCGGCGCAGGAGGGTCTTGGACGACGGGCTGAGCGGTTACTCCAGCGACGCCGCGACCCGTGTGGCGTGCGACTTCGAGCGTGATGACTTCGTAGCGCGGCTGGTGGCGGCTGGCGTCGAGTCCAGGCGCCCGGCGGCGGCGATCTGGGAGGGGGGTGACGCCGTGTCTGCGGGAGATCACCGTGCGCGAGACCTTGGCCCGCCAGACCGGGCCGACAGAGGCGTCGTGTGCGATGGCCGATCAGGTTTAAATCAGATCTACGGGCTCATTGACGGCGTGATCCGAGATGGCTAGAACGACGAGATCTCAAAGAAATTTGCGCTCTTGTGGGTCTGCCCCTTCGGGCGTGGAGGCTCGATGTCCTATTGCAGCGCACTGTTGGCGCCCCGGTTGGTCCGGGGCTTGTTGCTGGGTTTGCTCCTCGCCGGCTGCTCAAGTCCAGAGCGGCCCGCGGAGGTGCACGGAGACCACCGGACGCCCGGGTCTGAGGGGCTGCACCCCGAGCTTCATCCGGCCGCGCTCCCGACGCTGCGGCCCGCGCCGTCGGCGCTGTCCTCCGATGACGCGTCGCCGCCTGGGGACGGCGCGGCGCTCGCGCCGTCTTCCAGCGCGCTTGGGGGCGCCGCCCGGGCGGGGCGTGCAAAGCCTGTGCATACCGTCGTCCGGGCGTTCGATCGCCAGGATGCGGTCGCGGTGAAGTTCCGGGATGATCTGCCGATTCGTGCCGTCGATGGGCGACTCGGCGATCTGGGGAGCGGTGTCTTGGGCGGCTCGGCGGCCGCCTCCCTCGGGTGGCTCTCGTCGGGACGGTGGCGGTTGGCGTACGAGTTGGCCGATGATTCGGAGGCCACGCTCGCGCGGCTTCAGGAGCTGAGGCGACGGGCGGAGCGCAATCTCGGGCGAGCGTTGCCCGACCTGCGGATGCAGTTCGTGTTGGAGCTCCCGCCAGGGATGCGGGCTGCAGCGGCTGTCGACGCGCTCAATGCGCTCGATGTGGTCGACATCGCGTTGCCCATGCCCGCGCCCGCGCCCGCCCCCGAAACGCCGGATTACCAAGGATTTCAGGGGTATGCAGACCCGGCACCGGGCGGGATCGGTGCCGACGCGCTCTGGGGACTCGACCCGGCGGTGCGTGGCGCTGGGGTGCGGATCGTCGATATCGAGTACGACTGGAACTTCGATCACGCCGACTTGCCCGAGATCACGCTGCTCGGAAAGCCGCTCGTGAGCCCCTTCAACGACTTTAACCACGGGACCGCGGTCCTGGGGGAGTTGGCGGGGCGCGACAACGGATGGGGGGTCACGGGGATCGCGCACGAAGCCGAGTGCTATGCGGCCGCAGCCAACACCGCCGACGGCTATGACGTGGGCGCGGCGGTGCTGGTGTCGCTCGGCACGATGCGGGCGGGCGACGTCATCTTGCTTGAGCAGCAGATTCAGGGGCCGCTCTACACCGGGACACCCGTGGGGACCCAGTTCGGACTGGTGCCGGTCGAGTGGTTCGAGCCCTGGTACGACGCGATCGTGACGGCCGTCGGCAACGGGGTAGTGGTCGTGGAAGCCGCCGGAAATGGACAGCAATCGCTCGACGCCGCGGCCTACCAGAGCGGCAACGGTGGCCATTGGCCGTTTCTCGCGGGGAGGGGCTCCGGTGCCATCATCGTCGGCGCGGGCGGGACGACGCTCGGAACCGCCGGGGACCGGTCGAGGCTGTGGTATTCGAACTACGGGTCGGCGGTGCACCTGCAGGGCTGGGGAGAGTACGTGACCTCCACGGGGTATGGCGACCTTTACGCCGCCGAGGGGGCGAATCGGTACTTCACCGGCTCCTTTGGTGGGACCTCGTCCGCATCGCCGGTGGTCGCGGGGGCCTGCGCGCTCTTGCAGTCGCAGCACAAGGCCGGGGCACCAGAGAGCTATCTGCGACCAGAACAGCTCGAAGCGGCGTTGATGAACACGGGGTCGCCGCAGCTCGACGGCGACTATCCCGCGACCGAACATATCGGTCCGCGCCCCAACCTCTACGCCGCCGCGGCCTGCCTGGCGGCGTGCGATGACGGCAACCCGTGTACGACCGACCTCTGTGCGCCAATGGGAGCGTGCACGCACGACGCCAACTCGGTCGCCTGCAACGACGGTGACGTCTGCACCGTCGGCGACGTCTGCGAAAATGGGTTTTGCATCGGGGGAGATGCGCTCGACTGCGACGACGGCAACCCGTGCACCGACGATCGATGCGACACGGCCGCAGGGTGTGCGAGCGCGCCCAACGCGGCGGCCTGCGACGACGGCGACGCCTGCACGGTCGGCGACGTCTGCGCAGGAGGCGCCTGCTCAAGCGGCCATGCCGCCGCCTGCGACGACCACGACGCATGCACCGCGGATACTTGCGACTCGGGGACCGGGTGCGCGCACGCGGCCGTCGATTGCGACGACGCCGACGCCTGCACGACCGATAGCTGCGATGCGGTGAGTGGGTGCGTCGCTGCGGCAGTGGACTGCGACGACGGGAGCGCGTGCACGACGGATAGCTGCGATGCGGCGAGCGGGTGCGTCACCGCGACCGTCGACTGCGACGACGCGGATGCTTGCACCGCCGATACCTGCGACGCCACCTCAGGGTGTCAGCACGCCAGCGTCGACTGCGACGATGCGAACGCGTGCACCAGGGACACCTGCGCCGCAGCGACGGGCTGCGCCCACGCCAGCATCGGGTGCGACGAC
>CAZNZH010000054.1:0-13244 GCA_964577445.1 uncultured Myxococcales bacterium | reverse complement strand
GCATCTACGTGGTGTTCCTGGCGGCCATGCTCTGAACCAGGGGGATCTGCACCCGCGTCAATCGGCGCCTCCTCCGCCGGGCGCCACTTGATGTGGCACGCTTCGTGATGACGTTACCGCGCAACTACCTCCGGAGGCCCCATGACTCGCACCATCCTCTTCGCGCTCGCGATCTCCACGGCGGCCGCGGCGGGTTGCGCTCACCAGGGCTCCGCGACGGCGAGCCCCGGCGCTCTGATCTTGGCCACGCCGGAGTTCGAGCTGCACATGCGCCAGGGGCACGTCTACATGCTCACGGCCGTGGCCCCCGGCATCCCGCCCGAGGTGCGCGAGGTCACGACCTACGACGAGTTCCGCGATCTCTACAACCTGCGCGGTAGCGAGAAGCTGCCCGCGGTGGCGCCCAGCGAGGGCGTCGAGGTGCAGAGCTTCGGCGAGCCTGACTGTGTGCGCCGCGCGGACCTCTGTAGCCGCGACAGGGAGATGCCGCCGCCGCCCGAGGCCATGCGCCTGAAGATCGTCTTCCCGCGCCGCTGACCGCCGTCTCGCGGGCGTCATGACCCAGCCCGCTGTGTGAATTCACACAGTCAGCGACACCTCTTCCAGGTGATAGGGCACATAGCACCGCCACCCGAGCTCGTGCTCGATGCGGCGCCGCAGCGCGTCGGCGGCGGCCGGGTTGCCGTGCTGCAAAAACGTCATCCGCGGTGGCCGTTCAAACCCGCGCAGCCACTGCAAGAGCTCGTCGGCGTCGGCGTGGGCGCTCAGCATGTCGAGCTGCTCCACCTGCGCCCGAATGGGGACGATCTCCCCGTAGATCTTCACCGAGCGCGCGCCCGCCACCAGCGCCTCGCCCCGCGTGCCTTCCGCCTGAAAGCCGGTGAACAGGAGCGTGTGTTGGGGCTCGGTCCCGAAGCGCGCGATGTGGTGTAGCACCCGCCCGCCCGTCGCCATGCCGCTGCCGGCCATGATGATCGCCGGGGATTGCAGGTCCCGCAGCGCCCGCGACCCGTCGGCGCTGCGCACGATCTTCGCGGAGCTGCAGACCGCGTGGCACTCGAAGGGGCTCAGCTTGTGGTCGTCGATGCGCTCGCGGAAGATCGCCGTCGCGTCGCGGGCGAGCGGGCTGTCCAGGTAGATCTCGAGCGGCGGGATGGCGCCGGATTCGCGCAGGCGGCGCAGGTGGTAGAGCAGGCGCTGGGTGCGGCCGACGGCGAAGACCGGGATGATGGTGTGGCCGCCGCGGGCAGCGGTCTTGCGGATGATGTCGCCCAGGGCGCCCTCGGGATCTCGGGTGGGGTGGATGCGGTTGCCGTAGGTCGACTCCAACACCAGGTAGTCGGCCGCGCGCACGCGGGCCGGCGAGCCGAGGAGCGGGTCATCGGGGCGCCCGAGATCGCCGCTGAAGAGCACGTCGACGCCGCTGCTGCTCAAGCGCACCATGGAGGCGCCGAGGATGTGGCCCGCCCGGTGTAACTGGAGATCCAGCCCGGGCGCGAGCTGTCGCGGCGTGTCGAAGGCCACCGGCACCAGCGACTTCAGCGCCGTCTCCGCCTCGGCTTGGGTGTAGAGCGGGCGCGCCGGCTTGTGCTTGGAGTACCCGTACTTGTTGGCGCGCGCGGCCTCAGCCTCCTGGATGTAGCCCGAGTCGGGCAGCAGGATCCCGCAGAGGTCGATGGTGCCCGCGGACGCATGGACGGCGCCGGTGTAGCCCGCGCGAATCAAGCAGGGCAGCCATCCGGTGTGGTCGAGGTGCGCGTGGGTCAGCACCACCGCGTCCAGGCTGTCGGGCGCGACGGGAAATGGCGCGCGGTTACGCAACCGCAGGGACTTGAACCCCTGGAACAGACCGCAATCGATGAGTACTTTCAGCGACTTACGTCGAAATAGAGTCCGGGAGCCCGTGACGGTCTCGGCGGCGCCGAGAAATTGAAGCGTGGGAGGTGGCATGGGATCTCCGGGCGAAGGGGGGGGCGCGGTTATCCACAGCAAGGGGTGTGCCATGTCGGCTGAGGCGGGGGTGCGGCTGAGCCCTGGGCGTGATGAAGAGCGCGCGTTGTGCTAGGTTCCCGCGTTCGCAAAGGGTGATGAGAGCGATGGTTTACGTGAGCGGTTGGGGATCTTGGGCGGTGGCGGTGGCGCTGGGGTGCGCGGTGGGGATGGCCGCGCCGGTGGCGTCGGCGGAGGCGCAGACGGGGCCGCGGGCCGAGCTTGAGCGCGTGATGGCGGCGTGGAACGATCTTCGCCAGCAGCACATCGAGGTGCGGAGCATCGAGGGGCTCGAGGCGGCGGGCGGCGACGGGCGGGCGCAGGTCGAGGCGCGCTTGAGGACGCTGCTGACCAAGCGGCGCTCGAACCGGGAGTGGTACGACTACTGGAGAGACGAGGGGCGGCTGGCCGGCGAGGTGCGGAAGGCGCAGGTCGCGGTCGCGGCGAGTGGGACGGCCACCGAGGAGGAGAAGGCGCGGTTCGCAGCTCGGGGGCCGGCGCTGGACGCGTGGGCGGAGCTGGCGGCGAAGAAGCTGCGCAATCAGGACACGTATTTTCAGGCGATCACGGCGGATCTGGAGGCGGTCGAGGAGCGGCTGCGTGCATTCGGCGACAGCGACGTGAGCGTGGTGGAGCAGCGCTCCAAGGTCGTCTGCGAGGGTGAGGGCAGCCGTGGGGAGACGACCCTTCAGCGACATCGGGCCTGCGTGCATGCGACCGAGGCCGAGGAGCGGTCGCTGGAAGAGCGCATCGACCAGACCCGGGCGACGCGGCGGCTGACCGAGGCGCAACTGGCGTCCATAGAGACGCTGATCTCGGCGCAGGTGCTCGACATTCAGCTCGCCGAAGAGGAGCTGGCCGTCGCGTCGACCGAGGCGTCGCGGGCGCTGGCCACCGTGGACGAGACCGCCCATTGGCGAGAGGTCTGGGCGCTCTATGAGGCGCGGGCGCAGACGAAGACGGCGCAGCTTCAGGAGGCGGTGCGCTCGAGCAAGAACACGCGGCGGGTGCTGGGGGTGAACCTGGCCTTCTACGAGACCGAGGCCCAGACCTTGGCGTCGCGCTTGGCGAAGACGACGAAGCTGCTGGACGAGCGCACCAGCGTGAAGCGCTACACGGTGGCGCTGCTCAAGACGGCGTGGGAGACCGTGGTGACCGGTATGGTGCTGGTCTACCTGGTGCTGGCGTGGATCCTGATGCGCCTGGTGTCTCGCACCACGCGCTCGCTGGTCGCGCGGACGAAGGCGAAACCCAACATCGGCTTTGACGACGTTCAGCGCGTGGACACCCTCGCCACCGTCTCCCGCAGCGCGCTCCGCGGCACCATCGTGGTCGCCACGTTCTTGCTGGTGCTGGACGCGCTCTCGGTCGACGTCGCGCCGCTCGTCGGTGGCGCGGCCATCTTCGGCCTCGCCATCTCATTCGGCTCGCAGAGTCTGGTCAAAGACGTCGTCACCGGCTTCTTCATCCTGCTCGAGAACCAGTACGCGGTCGGTGATTCGGTCGACATCAACGGCAGCCTCGGGATCGTCGAGAAGATCACCCTGCGCCGCACGGTGCTGCGCGACCTGCAGGGGCGGCTGCACAACCTCCCCAACGGCAGCATCACGACCGTCATCAACAACTCCCAGGGGTGGGCGCGGGTCGTCATTCACCTCGGCGTCGGCTACGGGACGGACCTGGACGCCCTGCGCACCCTGGTCGACGCGACCGGCGACAGCTTCTTCGAGGACGAGGAGTGGCGGCTGAAGCTCGCGGAGCCGCCGCGCTACATCGGCCTGACGCAGTTTGGCGACAGCGCGCTGACCGTGCGCATCATGTTCAAGACCCACACCCTTGAGAACTGGGGGGCGGAGCGCGAGTTCAACTGGCGGCTCAAGAAGGCGCTGGACGCGGCGGGCATCAAGATCCCCTTTCCGCAGCGGGACGTGCACATCTACAACACGCCCGCGAGCACGCCCGCGAGCACGCCCGCGAGCTCAGGCGACGAGGCCGCGGCCGCGAAGTAGGCGGCGGATGCTCTCGACGCGCTTGCGGTTGGTGCCGAAGTCGGAGTGGCCGACCCGCGACGCCGAACGCACCGCGATGCTGCCTTCGTCGGCGCGCAGGTGCAGCTCCAGGTCGTCGACGAAGCGCCAGAGCCGGGTGCGGCAGGTGGCGTGCAGGTAGTCCGAGGTCTGCCGCACCACCGTCACGCGGGCCGAGGCCGCGACGGCGTCGCACACCTTGGGCCACACGACGGCCGCCTCGCCGAGGACGCGAAAGGCGTCGATCTGCTGGGATCCGGCTGGCGAATCGGAGCACACACAGTTGGGGCTCGGAGGGCAGGGCGTCAGGCGCCCGCCTTGGACGCCAAGTGGCTTGGACACGTCGGGTCTCCTCGGTTGGGCGGCGCCACCCTACTTGGGCGCGACCTCGACCAGGCACTTGAGGGTGTCCGCGGGGATCGGGCCGCAGCCCTGGCGGCACAGCCCCGCGTCGCAGGTCCAGTAGTTCCCGCAGTTCGCGCAGAGCAGCGGGCAGATCCCTTCGAAGCCGATGGGCGCGTCGTAGCAGTCGCAGGCGCTCGCGCAGGGAGCCGTGCAGGTGTCCGCGCAGCCGTCACCGTCCGTGTCGATGGCCTTCGCCCCCGGTTTGCACACGAGCGCTTTACAGGCGCAGGCGCCATCGTGGGCCTTCTGCGCCTGGGCGGCCCGCCGCGTGCAGTCGTTGGAGTAGGTCGTGCCGTCGCAGCCGCACACGGGCTTGTAGACCGTGGTGCAGACCGGGGTCGTGTCTACACAAATGCCTTGGAAGTCCGCGCCGTTACACGAGTTTACCGGGAGCTCGCAGAACTGGCCCCCCGCGCACGCCACGCCCGCAAAGCCGCCGCACACGGTCTTGCAGGACCCATCCACCGTGGCGCTGCCGTCGTCGCAGACGCACACATCCGCGCAGCCGTCGCCGTCCTTGTCGACCGCCTTGCTGCCCGCCGGGCACACCAGCGGCTTGCACACGGTCTTGCATGCCCCGGCGTGGTCGCGCTGGGCTTGCGCTACGATGCGCTCGCAGTCGTTGCCGTAGGTCTTGCCGTCGCAGCCGCACACCGGCGCGTAGAGGTCGGGGCAGGCCGCCGGGATCGTCACGCACTTGCCCTGGAAGTCCGCGCCGCCGCAGGTCCCGGCGGGCAGGTCGCAGTACTGCGACTTCGCGCACGGGAGCCCCTGGATGCCGCCGCAGATCGTCGTCGCCCCGCACGCCCCCTTGGCCGCCACGTTCACGCCCTGGGCCGCCGCGAAGCACGCGTTGCTGTAGGTCACCCCGTCGCAGCCGCACACGGGCGCCGCCTGCGCGGTGCACGCGGTGGGCTGCGGCAAGCACACGCCGATCTCTCCGCAAGCGCCTGCTTTCTTGGAGCAGTATTCGCCCTTTGCGCACTCGAGGTTCGACTTGCACAGGGTCTCGAGGCACACGTCGACCTCCGGCGGCACGAACCCGCAGGCGTCGTCGCAGTAGCCGCCGGTGCACTCCCAGAAGTTCGCGCAGTTCGCGCACTTCAGCAGGCAGGGCTCCGGGAAGCTGAGGTCGGCGCCGTAGCAGTCGCAGCGGTCCGCGCAGGGCACCTTGCAGGTGTCGGCGCAGCCGTCCTCGTCGGTGTCGACCGCTTGGGTGCCCGCCGCGCACTTGATCGCGGTTTCGCACTCGCACTTGCCGGTCGCGCCGAGCGCCTGGCCGTCGGGGCAGACGCAGGCGATGACGCACTCGCCCGCGCTGTCATAGACCGGCTTGGTGTCGGCGGGGCAGAGGATCTCGACGATGCAGCCCTCGCAGGTGTCCGGGCAGCCGTCGAAGTCCGTATCGACGCCGTCGTGGCCCTGCGGGCAGATGAGCGGCTTACAGCAGCCCAGCGCCGGGTCGGCCGAGGTGTCGTCGGGGCACACGCAGCCGACGATGCAGCCCGCCGCGTCGTGGACGGGCTTGGAGCCGGGGGGGCACAGCACCTCGGTCGTACAGCCGCCCTTACAGACGTCCGCGCAGCCGTCGCCGTCGGTGTCCACGGGCGTCCCGCCGACCGGGCAGACGACGGGCGTGCAGCAGAGCCCGTCGTTTCCGGGCGCCGGCTTCGCGCCCACGGCGACGTCGCAGAGACACGCGCCCTTGTGGTCGACCTGCACCTGCGCCATCCGGCGGAAGCAGTCGTTTGAGTAGGTGTTGCCGTCGCAGCCGCACACCGGCGCGTAGTTCTCGGGGCAGAACTCGGGCACCACCTCGCAGGTCCCCTGAATGTCCGCGGCGTCGCACAGCCCGGCGGGCCAGTCGCAGAACTCGCCTTCGCCTGAGCACTCCTCGCCGGCGAAGCCGCCGCAGGTCGCGGTGCACTCGCCTTTGGCCGCGACCGTCGCGCCGGCCGCCGCCGCCTCGCACGAGTTGCCGTAGGTCACGCCGTCACAGCCGCAGACCGGCGCCCACAGCTTGGGGCAGACCGTCGGCCGCGCGGCGCACATCCCCACGCCGCCGCACTCGCCCGCCGTCCGCGCGCAGTACTCGCCCTTCGTGCAGTCCAGCCCGCTCTTACACGGCACCGCTTGGCACTTCTCCAGCTCCGGCGGCACGAACCCGCACTTGTCCTCGCAGATGCCGGCCTCACACGCCCAGAAGTTCCCGCAGCCGGCGCACTTCAACAGGCACTGCTCGGGGAAGCTGGCGCCAAAATCGTAGCAGTCGCACGCGTCCGCGCACGGCAGCTTGCAGGCGTCGTCGCAGCCGTCGCCGTCGGTGTCGACCGAGACGTAGCCCGGCGCGCACTTGATGGCGAAGGGGCAGCCGCAGCCGTCAGCGCCCGGCGGCGTCCCGTCCGGGCACAGGCACTTGTCGACCTCGGGCGGCACCGGCCCGCAGGCCGCCTGGCAGTAGCCCGTGTCGCAGCTCCAGTAGTTGTCGCAGGTCGCGCAGTCCTTCTCGCAGGGCGCGTCGAAGCTCAGCCCGGCGTCGTAGCAGTCGCACAGCGACTTGCAGGCCATCAAGCAACTGTCGGGGCAGCCGTCGCCGTCGGTGTCCACCGGGTCGTAGCCCTTGGCGCACTTGATGGCGATTTCGCAGGCGGGAACGCACGAGTCGAAGCATCCGTCGCCGTCGGAATCGAAGGGGTCGTAGCCGACATCGCACAGGATCTCGAAGGGGCACCCGCAGCCCTCGGGGCCTGGGATCGAGCCGTCGGGGCACAGGCACTTCGAGATCTCGGGCGGCACCGGCCCGCACGCGGCCTGGCAGTAGCCGGCGTCGCAGGTCCAGAAGCCGTCGCAGGTCGCGCAGTCCTTCTCGCAGGGCGCGTCAAAGCCGAGGCCGGCGGCGTAGCAGTCGCAAGCCGCGGCGCAAGGTGCCAGGCAGTTGTCGGCGCACCCGTCGCCGTCGGTGTCGACCGGCTCGTAGCCCTTGGCGCACTTGATGGCGGTGTCACACGCCGGCTCGCAGTGGTCGTCGCAACCGTCGCCGTCGGTGTCCACCGCGTCGTAGCCCGGCTCACACTCCAAGGGCTTGCCGCACACCGACTTGCACGCGCCGTCGTAGCTCTTCTGAACCCCCGACGACACGCGGAAGCAGTCGTTGGCGTAGGTCTTGCCGTCGCACCCGCAGACCGGCTTGTACTCCTTGGTACACGCCGCCGGGACGGCCACGCACTGGCCCTGCTGATCGGAGATCTGACAGGATCCAGCAGGCCAATCGCAGAACTCACCCTTGGCGCACGGCGCCCCGACGATGCCCCCGCACTTCGCCGAACACGCGCCCGCGCTGCCGACGCTCACGCCCGCCCCAGCGGCCTCGCACGCGTTGGAGTACGTCTTGCCGTCGCAGCCGCAGACCGGCTTGAACACGGTGTCGCAGGCCTCCGGAATCGCCTGGCACAAGCCCGCGCCGCCGCAGGCGCCCGGCTTCTTCGCGCAGTAGGTGCCCTCGCCGCAGTCCCCGTTGCTCTTGCACTCGCCCTTGCAGGCGTCCGCGCAGCCGTCCCCGTCGGTGTCGGTCGCCACCTGACCGGCCGGGCACTTCACGGGCGTACAGCAGGCACCGGCGTGAGACTTCTGCACCATCGCGGCGACGCGGAAGCAGTCATTTGCGTAGGTCTTGCCGTCGCAGCCGCACACCGGCGAGTAGATCTCGGGGCAGGCCTCGCTCACGGCCACGCAGGTGCCCTGAACGTCGGCCCCGCTGCACAGCCCCGCCGGCCAGCTACAGAACTCGCCCTTCGCGCACGGCACGCCGATGAACCCGCCGCAGGTCTTGCCGCACTCGCCGGGCTGGCTGACCGTCGCCCCCGCCGCCGCCGCGTCACACGCGTTCGAGTAGGTCTCGCCATCGCAGCCGCAGACCGGGTCGACGTGGTCGGGGCACCCCTCGGGCCGCACCTTGCACACCCCCGCGCCGCCGCAGTCGCCCTCAGCCTTGGCACACCACTCGCCGGCGCCGCAGTCCGCGTTGGACTTGCACGCGCTCTCGAGGCACTGCTGCACCTCGGGCGGCATCGGGCCGCACCGCGGCACGCAGCTCCCCGCCTCGCACGCCCAGTAGTTCCCGCACGTCGCGCACATCAGCGGGCACTGCTCGGCGAACTCGAGCCCCGCCTCGTAGCAGTCGCACCGCGTCTCGCACGGCGCGGTGCACGTCTCCTCGCAGCCGTCGCCATCCATGTCGGTCGGCAGCGTGCCCGCGGCGCACGAGACCGTCGCGCACTCGCACAAGTCCACGCAGCCGTCGCCGTTGCTGTCGATGGGCTTACCCTTGTCGCACACCACCGCCGCCCCGCACTCGCAGGTGTCCGGGCAGCAGTCGCCGTCTGTGTCGACCGGCGTGGCGGTGGCGTCGCACACCAGCGGCGTACACGCGCTGATGTCCTTCGGCTTGCCGGTGCACACGCCGGCCAAGCACGCGTCGCCGGCGGTGCACGGGTTGCCGTCGTCGCAGGCGCTCCCGTTGCCGGCCTTGTCGACCTTGCAGGTGCCCGCGTCGCAGCGCTCCTTGGTGCACGGCTCGTCGTCGGCGCAATCCGAGTCCGCCAAGCACTGCACGCACGCGTTGCCTGCGCAGATCCCGCTGGCGCAATGGGAGGCGTCGACGCACTCCACGCAGGTGCCGCTGGCGATGTCGCAGTGCTCGTCGCCGCCACACTGCGCGTCGCCGGTACACTGCACGGCCGCGTCGACGTCCACCGTCCCGCCGCCATCCCCATCGCCGCCGCTGCCGACGGGATCGCACGCCGCGATGGCCGCTATGGCCGCAAGCACCGCCAGCCGTCTCGTTGTCCCCATGGCCCACCCCCAAACGAATGCTGCGAAAACGGCGACGCCGCCGGCGAACGCCAGCAAAGCCCGTTGCCAGGTTCTACCGCCTCCGTTCGCCGACGGCGCGAAGCTCGTCGGACTTTTTTTCATCGCAGCGGGATATCTCCGCCGCCCTGTGGAGCCAGCATCCTAGATGCCGGTGCCGGGTTCCGTGGGAGTCACCGGGAGGTTGATGAAGATGTCGAGGTCGTTCACCGCGAACTCGTGGGAGCGGCGGAACTCTTGCCCGAACCTGGCCTCCAGCATCTGGGCGAGCTCGTCGATGATCTCGTCGTTGGCCGCGCCCCACTTGATGTTGAAGTTGTCGTTCGGCATGCCCTGCGACGAGTTCTCCGGGTTGCTGTAGCCCATCTCGGCCAGGCGCGCCAAGGTCGCCGTCGCCACCGCCTCATCGTCGGTGAACACCACGATGTGCACCGTGGCGCGCGTGATGTCCTCCGGCGCGAGCGGCGTCCCGGCATCGGAGCCCTCATCGCTCGGCGAGCCATAGCCGCCCAGCGGCAGGTTGATGAAGATGTCGTGGTCGTCGGGCTCGAACATCTGCAGCAGGCGCAGCTCGCGCCCGTAGCGCTCCTTCACCATCGCGGCCAGCTCGTGAACCATCGCGATGGGCGCGCCGCCCCACTTGATGTTGAACTCGTCGTTGGGGTTGCCCAGGACCTCGCCGCCCGCGTGGGTGTATCCGCGCTCGCGGATGAGCTCCAGCAGGCTCTCACCCACCGGCTGGTCGTTGGTGAAGACCGTGACGGGGTAGTCGGCGCGATCGCCGCCGACGTCGGGCACGTCGCCGCGCACGCCGCGTGTGCAGCCGGAGAGCGAGCTGCCGGCCAATAGCAGGGTGAGCGCGAGGCTGGAGATGGCGACGCTTCGGATCGTGGGCATACGGGTCCTCGTGACTGGGGCCGAGTGCTTCGGCGCCATGGTAGGGCGTTTGAACTGGAGCAGCAGGCGCGGCAACGGGTGGTCGGGTGAAATTCATCCCCTCCGCGTGCCGCCGATCGCGATCGTATCAGGCGTCGCCACCGCTGCTCAACAGTGTTCCAAAACAGAACACTTATTGTGCAGAAACGGAGCACATTTCGATTCGTCCCGCGCCATGGGTGGACGCGGTTCCCCGCCCCGGCGGCGTCGATCGCGGTTGGCGCGATCTTCGCAAGGAGCGTCGCGCCGGCGTCGACCGCTGGGCCCCGTCGGGAACCCTATGACGTTTCCCCCGCGGGTGATCTACGGTCGGCGCCGGAATCTCCGCCGACCCAGAGCCGGGATCTCGGGCGGGGCCGCAACGCTCCCTCGACAGCTCGGAGGGCCCAGCGCAGGCGCCGCGGCCTCTCAGCCGCCCTTGGGGAAGCCCAGATAGACCGGCGCCGCGACGGTCAGCTCCGGCAGTCGGATGGGTCGAGTAGCGAGGCGCTGGCTGGCGATTCGCGGGGTGGAGGTCGCGCCGCGCAGGGCGAGCGCCTCGACGCCGCGGGCTACCGGGTGCCAGCGGCCGTCGGATCCCAACACGCGATCGTGAGGGCTCAGCCGCCCAGCCGCGACCCAAGTCTGCAAGATCGCGAGGGATTGAAGCCGGACGGTCGAGCCGTCGGCGGTCTGGACCACCAGCGTGGACGGGGGGAGGGTCGGCATGCTGCGCTCCACAAGCACTTCAAGGACGTCGGCGGTGATTGTGGGCGGACCGCGACGTCGCGTACAGAAATCCCGTGGCCGCGTCCGGTGGGTGGCGGCCCGCTGCGGGCGGGAGGCCTCGGCTGTTCCGTTCCGATAGGGTGTTGGGCTAGGGTTGCCGCCACGGTGGTGCACGGGCGATGGAGGCCACACGGTGAGGGGCGAGCGCAAAGCGAGCGGACGCATCGAGGCGGTCGGGTTGCGCGGGGCATCGCAGGCCCGGCGCGCCGCCGATGAGCCCGACATGGACGCGACCTACATCGGGCGGGAAGACGAGCTGGATCTCTTTGAGGGGACGGGTTCGGCGCGCGTCGGTGTGCGCATCGCGGGCGCCCCCGCGCCGCGCCGCGGGCAGAGCCTCAGGGCCTATCTGGCCGAGCTGGCGAAGCCCCGCTAAGAAGGTGTTCCCACATTCGGACCGAGCGGGGCGCCAGCGACGTCTTTTCAGGGGCTTACGCGCGGAGGGCGCTTGCGAGCGCAAGAAACCGAGGCGCGGAAGTTCCTGAAAAGATGTGAGCCAGCCACACGACGGGAGAATGTGGGAACACCTTCTAAGAAGGTGTTCCCACATTCGGACCGAGCGGGCGCCTCGCTCACGGCTTCGCGCTGTCCACCGCGCGTTGCAGGCTGGCGACCAGGAGCCGGTCGGTGCCGCCCCCGTCCAGCAGCTCGAGATCCGCCCGCGCCTCGTCGAGGCGGCCGAGCCGCGTGAGCGCCTGGACGCGGTTGATGCGCCAGTCGGCTTGCTCGGGCTGAATCGCCAGGGCGGCGTCCAGATCTTCGACCGCCTCGGCGTCACGTCGCGCGCAGAGCCTCAAGATGGCGCGGATCGCTCGGAGGTAGGCGAAGCTGGGCAGGCGCTTGAGGGTCTCGTCGGCGAAGGCCAGCGCCTCGGCGTCGCGGCCGGCGTGCTCCAAAAAGAGCACCATCTGCCCCAGCGCCGCCGCGTGTCGCGGCTCGAGTTGGACTGCGCGACGGAGCAGGCGCTCGCCCTCGGCGGCGTCCCCGGCGCGGAGGTGGTCCAGGGCGGTCACGAAGGGCGCCAGCTCGAACGCGGCCAGCGAGTAGAGACCGAAGTCCGCGGTGGCGGGGTCGAAGTCGTGCACGACGGACTCCAGCAGCGGCCCCAGCCACGAGCCGACCGTGACGTGGCCCGTCTGCAACTGGGCGAACGCCTCGCCGCGCTCGCCCTGAAGCCACCGCAGCAGCGCCAGGTTCGCGTTGGCGAGGACGTCGTCGGGCAGGGACGCGAGCGCGGTCTCGGCGTGGGTCCGCGCCAGGTCGAGCTGTCCGCTTCGAGCGTCGAGCCAGGCGAGCTGACACAGGGCCCGGGCGTGGGGCGGGTCGGCGTCGACGGCGGCCTCGTAGGCGGCGCGCGCGGCCGCGAGGTCGCCTGCCAGCTCGGCGGTGACGCCCCGGCGATAGGCCGCGTCGGGCTCTTCGGGCGCCAGCTCGACGATCCGCGCGGCGTCCGCCAAGCGCCCCTCGACGATGAGGTGGTGCCAGGCCTCGGCCCGGGCCTCGGCGCTGGTCTCCGCGCCCAGGCGAGCGAGCGCCTCGTCGTCCTCGCGCAGCGCGGCGTCCACCACGGGCTGCGCCTCCGCGTTGACCGGCAGCCCCTGGCCCAGGGTCCGCGTCGGCAACAGCAACGCCATGGCGAGCGCCTGGCTCTTGTGGCCGCTGGTCTGCGCGACGTCGGAGAGCAGCACGCAGGCCTCGACGTCGCACGCGTGCGCGGGCTCCCACTCCGCCTGCTCCAGGGCCGCGGTGTCCTGCTCGGTCGGGGGCAGGCGGAACGCGCCGATGATGTGCGTGGTCTCGGGCGGGCCGGGGATGGTGTGCAGCGGGATGGCGGCGCCTACCAACACCCGGAAAACATCGTCGTCGTCTACCAGTTCGACCACTCCGGGCGCTTCGGCGACGGCGGAGATCGTCAGCTCGCCGACTCGGAGCGGGCCGTCGAGCTCGGCGAGGCGGTGGAGCGCGGCGCTGCCCGCGCCCGCCTGGCCCGCGACGGCCCGGGCCACGGCGTCGTCGCAGCCGGCGGCGATGACGGCGACGACCCGCTCGCCCTCGTTCAACGGTGGCGGGGCCGGGGCGTGTTGCCCGCGATCTCGCCACCCCGGCAGCACCACCAGCACCAGCTCGCCGTCGCCCGAGGGGACCAGGACCGAGGTGCGGCCCACGCGGACCGTAGGCTCATGGCCCGCCGCCGGGTCCTGCGCGCGCAGCAGCTCGAGGAGGCTCTGGAGGTCCAGCACGTCGTCGAGC
>CAZNZH010000053.1:0-13250 GCA_964577445.1 uncultured Myxococcales bacterium | reverse complement strand
GACGCCATAGATCTCGGCGAGGCGCGCTCGGCCCTGGACGAGGCGGCGTCCCTCGCCAGGGAGCTACAGCACCCGGCGCTGCGCGCGGCGGTGTCTCTGAGTCGGGGCTGGGCCGCGTGGTGCGAGGGGGCGCTCACCGACGCGGACCGAGCGCTCGTCGAGGCCACCGACACCGCGCGCTGGCTGACCGAGGCCGACGTCCGCATCGAGGCTACCCTGGGGCGCGCGTTGGTGGCGGTCGAGCAGGAGCGCTTCAGCGACGCCGCCAACCTGGCCGCCGCGGCGGTCGACGACGCGGGCGCCTCGGGACGCGCGAGGCTCGAGGCCTTCGGTCGGGTCGTCATCGGCCACGTCTATTGCAAAGTCGAGATGGCCAAGCATCGGCTCAAGGCGCGGGAGTTGAGCGAGGCGGCCATGCGCCAGGCGAGGACCGATCGTCGGGTCCATCTGGACGAGGGCCTGGCTGGGTTGCGCAAGCTCGGCGCCGCCCCGCTGTGGCGCGCGATCGCCGCGCTGGCGAAGGCGGAGTATGCGCTGAACGCGAACCCCGAGGACGCCGAGGGTCTCACCGTCGCGGCCGACGCCGCCGCCCTGCTCGAGGGCGTCGCCGAGGGCAGGCTGACGGCTTGGCTCGCCCGCCTCCCGCGCTAGCCCGCCCGCAGCCGGTGACAGGCCGCGAGCCACCGGTCACCGGGTCGTGAAAGACCACTGGAAGGTCGCGTCCTCCCCGTCGACGCGCCCGCTGAACCGCACCGTGTAGCGCGCCCCAGCGCCCAGCGGCGCGTACGCGTAGAGCCCCCAGGTGCTGCCCAGGTAGGCGTCGTTTTCCGGCGTCTGGACCTGAATCGGCACGAGCGCGCCGTCGGGGCCGCGCAGCGACGCCTCGCTCAAGCTCAGGCTGGCGGACCGCTCGAAGGTCACCGTGACGATGGGCCCGGATGGGTACTTTTCGCCCTGAGGGAGCGGCGGGGTGGGCGACTCGAACCCGTCCCAGCTCCTGGCCACGCCGGTCGCGTCGGGGATCGGCCAGAGCGCCGGCCCCGCCTCGTCGGTCGGCCCGTTGATGGAGTCGATGACCTCGGCCTGCGCCTCGCCCACGCGCGCCATCCCAAAGCCCCAGCGGGCGAGGTTCGGCAGCACCAGCGGCTCACGGTGGTAGAGGGTGTCCATCCACCCGTTCAAGGCGCCGGCCGGTGTGCCGCTGAACGCCATGACCTCGGCCCAATTTCCTGGCGTAACTCCTTGAAACTTAAGCCGATCACCTACATTTTCGCCGGTGAAACCCTCGCTCCAGGCGGGGTTCTCAGCGTGCGCGCTGAGCCCCGCCGCGGCGTACTCGGCCGCGTGGTTCACGTAGTAGTCCGCGTGCGCTTGCGCCGCCGCGTTGATCCCCTCGATCTGTTCGGGCATGGGCAGCCCGATGGCGGCTCGAATCGCGGCCAGCAGCCCCGCCGCCTCCCGCTGTGCCGCGCTGGCGCTGTCGGGGACGAGCGGCTCAGAGACGACGGCGTCGGGGAGCGGGCCGTCGCGCTCGCCGTCCAGGGGCCCGGGGTCGCTGCCGGAGTCCGACGTGTCGGTCGGGCCCGGCGCGTCGGTCGGGCTCGCGTCACCGGCCGCGTCGGGCGTCCCTGGGTCAGCGACCAGCAGCGCGGTCCACTGGCCCTCCACCGCGCACGCCTGGCCGTCCGGACACGACGCCTCGAATCGCCAGGTCCCCGACGCCGCGTTGGCGCCGATTGTCCCGGTCAGCTCTACGCCCTCGACCTCGCCGCTGAGCACCGCGCCCCTGACGGGCAACGCACCGGACGGCAGGCCCGGCGCGCGCACCAAACACAGGGCGACCGCGGCGTTGAGCGGGTGGGCGATGCGACACTCCATGCCCGCGAATCGAAACTCCGAGGCCTCGCCGTCGGCCAGCCGAAACGAGACCCGATCCCCCACGAAGCGACCGCGGGTAGCGGGCCCGGCTTGGCCATCGCCAGGCTCGCACGCGGCGGCGGCGGCGGCCGCGGCGATCAGCAGCACCCAGAGCCTCACGCGATGTCGCCGCTCGTCTCGCATCGTCGCTGGGCTCCTCACTCAGGCGCGCCTGGGCCGCACCCGCGCGACGATACCCTCCACCGACCGCCGGAGCCTGTCGAGCGTGGACCGCTGCTCGGGGGGGTCGCTGCCCGCCGCCGCGCGGGCCGCCTCCAGCTCGCGCGCCAGGGCGTCCCCATGCGCCGCACGCATGCGTGGCTCGCGAGACAGCGTCCGGTCGACGACCTCCGCGACCGATCGCGGCAGCCCACGCGCGATGGCCCCGACCGGGATGACCGGCAGCGGCTTGCGCGAGCGCAGGCACGCGAGCGCCCCAGCGGCGGTCGGCTCGGGCGCGTCCAGCGGCGAGCGGCCGGCGAGCATCTCGTAGAGCAGGACGCCGACGGCGTACACGTCCGTTTGCGCGGAGGTGCCGCCCCCACGCGCCGCCTCCGGCGCCATGTAGCGCGGGGTGCCGACCAGCGAGCTGTCGCGCCCGCTGCCGCGCCCGTCGGGCTCGTAGACGAAGCGAGCGAGCCCGAAATCGATGAGCTTCACCCGCAGCTTCCCCTCGCTGCCGAGGCGGACCATCGCCCGCGCCGGCGTGAGGTCGCGATGCACGATCCGGCGCTGATGCAGGCCGCCAAGCGCTGACGCCAGCCGAATGGCGACCTCGAGGGCCTCGGGCCACGGGATGGTGCCGCGGTGCCGCAGCTCCTCGGCCAGGGTCATCCCCTCGGCGAGCTCGGTCGCCACCCAGCAGCGGCCGTCGGGCAGCCTCCCCGTTCGAAACATCCGAATGATCCCGGGGTTATCGACGAGGCGCGCGACCTTCGCCTCGCGCTCGAAGGGGTTCTCCTCCAGATCGGGCGTCACGGCGAGACGCCGCGTTCGGGCCTCGAGGACCTTGAAGGCCACCATCCGGTTGTCTTCGGCGCTGTCGAGCGCTTGATACACGACGCTCGTCCGTCCACGGGCGAGCTCCCGCACCACGACGAAGCCGTCGATGACTTGCGCTTCGAGCGCTTCGAACTGGCCTTGCGCTGCGTCCATCCGACCCAGACGACCCCGAAAGTGGCGGGTACAGCATCGGCGCCCCCCGCGCTCGTGAGCATAGTCGCTACGAGGCTGCGGGCAAAATGCCCTCGCCCGGTGGGCGAAGAATTGGGCCGAGGCGAATCGGCCGCTCCCGCGCGTGGTCGTGGAGGCGGCGGGGCTGACCCCGGCAGGCGCGCCATGTGGCGACGCGCGCCGGCGACGACGCGCTGCCGGCCTGAGGGGACCTTGCAACTCCCCGATCCAAGGGTATGCTTTCCGGCGCATGGGCGGCCGTAAAAAGCGGGGCGCTTCGAGGCGTGCCAGGGCCATGAGGTTCCGGTTCGACTTCGCGGGGGAGGAACACCGCGCGATCTCGACCAACGTCAGCGCCACAGGGACGTTTCTGAAGTCGTCGCAGGTGCCTCCTCCCGGCACCGTCGTCACGTTGCGCGAGGTGTCCAGGGGACCCTCCGAGCGGGCGATTCGGGTGCGGGGCGAGGTGGTCTGGTGCCACGCCAAACCCACCCTCGACGAGCCGGAGACCGGGTTCGGGATGCAGATGGTCGCGGCGTGGTCGCCGGTGGGAGACGAACAGCATCTCGCCGAGTTCCTGCGCGCCATGACGCCGCTGACCGAGCCCGAGCTGATGACCAAGGAGCGCGACGGCCACCGCGTCACGGTGTACCGGTTCGCCACGCCGGACGAGTTCGGCGCCGACGCGGAGGTGGAGGACGCCGAGAACACCGAGTTCGAGGGCATCGACATGGAGCGCGCGCTCGACCGCTACGGGACGGACTTCGAGACCAGCCCGCGCGGGATCACGCAGACGGAGCCTGGGCATACCGGTGATGACAGCCCGCGGGAGCGGCGGCCCTCCCCGGGCGACGAGGCCGCGCCCCCGCCCCGAGATCGGCAAGGGCGTCCGCCGCTGCTGGCGCGTCCGCGATCGCAGGTGCACCGAACCGGGCCGGTGCCGCCGGCCCCTGAAGACGTCACCGGGCCGGCACCCGGGGCCTCCAGGGCGCGCGCGGAGACCGCCCGCGCGCGCCCTCCGACCAGCGCGTTTTTGGGGCGCCGGGATCCCGCGCGGCTCGCGGACCTACCCGCTGAAGCCCGCACCCCGGGCGCGGCCGCAGACGAGCCGCCGCAGGCCAAGCCCGACAGCCTCGTGACGCACATCCCCCCTCGCGTGCGCGTGGACACGCGCCCCGGCGTCGCGTCGCGCGCTCAGGAGCGGGTGTCGGTCGACACCCCCGCGGTCGCAGGGACGGCTGCGCCAGCGCCGCCGGCGACCGCGCCGCAGAAGAAGCGGACGTGGACGGGGCTCTTTGACACGATCATGTCCATCGGGCGCGAGTCCGGCCTCGCGGACCTCGCGGGCCCACCGGCACCGGGCGCGCAGACCGGCGGCCAGGCGATCCTCAGCGAGGAGGCGATCCCGGGAATCGAGCGCGCCGACGTGATCATCTCATGGAAAGACCAGCGCGCGGGCGGCCGCATCGAGAAGATCTCGGAGACCATGCTCTCCGTGGTGACGCCGGCGCCCGGGCCCGAATACTACGAGCGGGTGCAGATCGTCCCGGTGCACGACGCCGACGCCGACGCCGAGTTCGTGATGTTCGGGACGGTGACGCGCATCAAGGATGCCGCCGCGACCGGTGACCACCTGCTGGGCATCCGCTTCACCACGGTCGACGAGCGCGGCCAAGCCGGGGTCTTTCAGGCCTATCTCCGAAGCTTCGGGCGCGCGCCATAGGCCCCGGCGCACGCGCCGCTTGTGGCCGCCCGGGCCGCGGTGTAAGCACGGGCCATGCAAGGTCTCACCGCACGACTGGTCCGCACGTTCACGTTCGAAGCCGCTCACCGGCTCCCCAACGTCCCGCCCGAGCATAAGTGCGCGCGGCTCCACGGGCACAGCTTCTCGGTCGAGGTCTGCGTCGAGGGCCCCATCGGCGCTGAGACCGGCTGGGTGATGGACTTCGCCGACGTGAAGACCGCGTGGCAGCCGCTTCACGACCAGCTCGACCACCGCTACCTGAACGAGGTCGCCGGGCTCGACAACCCGACCAGCGAGCGCGTCGCCGTCTGGATCTGGGAGCGGCTCGCCCCGCGCCTGCCCGGGCTCGCCCGGATCACCGTCATGGAGACCTGCACCGCGCGGGTCAGCGTCGAGGGAGGCTGACGTGAAAGAGCAGTTCGCGATCCGGGTCTACAAGCAATATTTCAACTTCGGGTCGGCGCACTTCCTGATCTTCGGCGACGGCTCGCGCGAGCGGCTCCACGGCCACAACTACCAGGTCCAGGTGCGGCTTGAGGGCAAGCTGGTGGCGGGCGACATCGTCGTCGACTTCATCCCGTTCAAGCCGCTGGTCAAGCGGCTGTGCGACGCGCTTGACCACCGGACGCTGCTCCCGCGCGACAACCCGCACCTGCGCGTCACCGAATCCGACGGCGTGGTCGAGGCGCTCCACGACGACGGCAGCCGCTTCGTCTTCCCGGCGGCCGACGCCTTGGTGCTTCCGCTGCCGAACACCTCGACCGAGATGCTCGCGCGGCACCTGGCGCACGGGATCATGGCCGAGATCCCCCGTCAGATGCCGGACGCCGAGGTGCACGCGCTCGAGGTCCAGGTCGAGGAGAGCGGCGGGCAGTCCGGGATCTGCAGACTGGACTATCGCTGACAGGGGCAGCGCTGAGGTCTGGCGGCCGCTCTGAGCGGCGGGCCGCCCCCGGTCGGGCGCGGGGCCCGCTGTCGCCGCCCTCCTGCCATCGTCAGCGCGGCCGCTCTCTGGCAGGCTTCAGCCGGTGAGCGAACCCCGCCAGCCGCCCGCACTGCGTGGCCAACGAAGCCGCGCGCTCTTGTTCGCAGGCTCGGCGGCCGTCTACACCGCCACAGCCACGCCGGGCGCCTTCTGGCTGGACTCGAGCGAGCTGGCCGGCGCGGGCATCACCTTGGGAATACCTCACGCGCCGGGGCACCCGCTCTACGTCATCCTCGGCCACGCCGCCTCGCTCATTCCGCTGGGCAGCGTGGGCTTCCGCTTGGCGATGCTCAGCGCCCTGTGCGCCGCCTTCGCCGTCGCGCTCACCCACGCCCTGGTCACCGAGCTCGCCGGCGACGACGCCCCGGGCTGGCCAGCGACCCTCGCCGCCCTCGCGGTGGGGCTCAGCCAGGCGGTGTGGCTTCAGGCCGTCCGCGCCGAGGTCTACACCCTTGAGCTGGCCTTCGCCCTGGCCCTGTTGCTGCTGGCGCTCCGCTGGACACGCGCGCCCCTGCCCCGCCCCGCCGGCCCACCGCTTGCGGCGGCCTTCATCCTGGGGCTCGGCGCCGGAAACCACCACCTCCTCTTAGCCGCGCACGTCCCAGCGCTCCTCGCCCTGCTCCTCGCCGACCCCGGCATCCGCCGCGACGCCACACGCCGCCTGCCCGCGCTGGCCCTCGCCGCCCTCTGGGGTCTCGCGGTCTACGCGCTCCTCCCCCTGCGCGCCTCGACCGGCCCGCTGATCAACTACGGCGACGCCAGCTCGCTCTCGCGCTTCGTCGACATGGTCAGCGCGCGCGTCTTCATGCGCTCGGTGAGCGCCGCCCACACCCCGCTCGGCGCCAACCTGGCCGCCGCCTTCGACATGTTCTCAGCCGCCCTGGGCCCGCTGCTCCTCGCAGCGTCAGCCCTCGGCCTCGCCGCCCTGGCCCGCCGGCGCCCCCTCGCCGCCCTCGCCCTCACCCTCGCCCTGGCCGGCAACCTCGCCACCAAGGTCACCATGGACCTCGACCCCACCAACCCCGACGCCGCGGGCTACTTCCAGGCGGGCATCGCCGTCGTCGCCGTCCTGGCCGCCCTCGCCTTCGCCGCCGCCGCCCGCCTGCGCCTCCCCGCAGCGCGCCTGGGCACCCTGGCCCTCGCCGCCCTCGCGCTGGCGCTCTTGCTCACCGACGCCGCCCTGCGCCTGCCCCGCACCGACCTGTCGGAGTGCCGCACGCCCAGCACCCTGGACGCCGCGCTCGTCCACCGCGTCCAGCCAGACGCGCTGCTCCTGAGCTCGTTTTTCGCGCTCTACTTCGACCGCCTCTACCAGCACTCGGCCGAGGGCGTGCGCCCGGACATCATCGCGGTCCACCAGGGCTTCGAAGATCACGTCGACGGGGGCCTCCCGCTGACCGAGCGCCTCCGCGCCCGCGACCCCCGCCTCGCGCCGGTCCTCGACGAGCTCCTGGCGACCAAGGCCTTCCCGACACGCGCGCTGCTAGCCCACGCCAACCTGCGCCCCATCTACGTCGAGCCCACGGTCGCGCTCCCGCTGCCCCCCGAGCGCCTTCAGTACGCCGGAGGCCTGTTCCGCGTGCTGCCCGACGGCGTCGCGTCCGTGCCGGCGCTCAGCGAGCAAGAGGCCGACCAGCGCACGCTCATCCGCCTGGCGCGCGCGGAATTTCGCGGCCAACGGGAGGCCCGCACCACCCTGAGCATCTTGTGGCTTCAGGTCGCGGTGGTGCGGTTACAGCAGGGGGTCGGCGACGGCGCCGCCATGGCCCTGGACCTCGTCGAGGAGGTCAGCCCCCGCCTCCCCCAGCTCGCGACGCTGCGACCCATCGCCACGGCCCTGGCGAACGCGGTCGGCCCCGCCGAGACCGCCCGGGTGCGCGCCGCCATCGCCCGCTTCGACTTCGCGAGCCTGTTTCGCTGATCCCCTGGCGTCTCAATACGCGTGGCTGACGGCGGCCGACACGGTCCACACCGCGCCCCCGTGGCTCAGGTCGCCGATGGGGTCTCCCGGCGCGCCCCGAACCACGGTGCGCCTGGGCAGGATCGTGGTCATGAAGCCGACGTCGAGCTGAATCGGGTAGACATGCACCTTGAGCGGGTCCTGAAACACGAAGCCCGCGCCCAGGGACACGATGTGGGCGTCGTTGTCGAGGTAGGCGCTGAGCCCCGTCTGCCGCGGCACCGGGGTCGGCCGAAACCCGTAGCCCGTCCGAAGCAGCAACCAACGGCGCGCCTGCCACTCGAAGCCCACGCGGACGTTGACGGTGTCGCGAAAGCCGGGGGCGGTGCGCGGCGTCTGCGTCGAGAGATCGAGCGCGTCGCCGAGCCCCAGCCCCTCGAGCAGCGAGCCGCCGATGTCGCCGCGAATTCGCGTCGACGGGTCGGGCGTCTTCGACCAGAGCGACAGGCTGGCGTCCATGGCGAGGGTGAGGTCGAGGTGGGGGATGCGGTAGGAAAACCCGAGCGAGAGCTGGTGCGGCGAGTAGAGCACGGTCTGCCGGACGTCGAAGTTCAGCGTGAGGGACTCGCCTTCGGTGACGGTGACCGGCAGCGCGAAGCTCACGCTGTTCTCCTGGCGATAGGCGAGGCCGATGGCCAGACCCTCGCGCGGGCGGATGTGGAGGCCGACCACGGCCGAGACCGTCGGGGTCAGCTCAACGGACAGCGAGCGACTGGCGAAGCGGCCGTCGATGACGTCCAGTTCCAGCCGCGCCGTGCCTGTCAGGTCCGCGAGGATCTGGGCCCCCACGCCCAAGGAGACGCCCGGGAAGAGCTCGCCTGCGACCGACGCGTGGAGCAGCAGCTTGTCGTGGAGGCTCTGATACAGCGTGAAGTGCGGCACCACAGCGTCGACGGCCTGCACGCGCGCGAGGCGCTGGGCGGGCAGGTGGAGGCTCACCCCCAGGGCGAGGCGATCGCGGAAGACGCCGCCGAAGGAGTAGAGCCAGCCCAGGCTCAGCGCGACGTTGGTCGGCGGGAGGATGGACGCGGCCTCCGGTTCGGCCGCGCGCCGGTCGATATAGAGCTTGGGGCGGTTGAGGGTGAAGGTGAGGCCGAGGCGGGCCTCCTTGTCGGCGGTGAGCGCGCCGGGGTTGTAGTAGGCCGCGGTGTAGTCGGTCGCGGCGGCGGTCATCGCGCCGGCCATGCCGATGGCGCGCGGGCCAAACCCGTAGATCTCGTAGACGTTGGCTCGCGATTCGCCGCCCACCCACAGCGTGACGACCAGGGCGCCGATGACGGACAGCGCGCGGCTCACGGCGTGCACGACCGGGTCGCCAAGGCCGACAGCACGCGCGTGATCTCGCTGAGGACGCGGGCGTCGAAGAAGCGCCCGAGATCTTCGAGCACGCCCTGGACCTCCTGGGGAGCCAGGACCGCCACCAGGACCGTGGCGAGGCTCCGGCGGGAGAAGGCGTCGGTCTCCAAGAAGGCCAAGGCGCTGTCGGTGATGCCGAGCAAGACCGGGCTCAGCAGCGGCCCCCGGGCGGGGTCGAGCAGGTCGAGGGAGCCGGCGAGATCGAGCCCGTCGTCTGTCAGGAGGTCGAAGAGCAGCTCGGCCAGAGCCAGCTCAGGGTCGGCCTGGAGCACGCAGGCGGACAGGTGGGCTATGGACGCGCGGGAGGGCGCGTCGCCGAGCAGGCGGCGCACGCCAGCGATGGCAGGCCCAAGCGGCGGCGCGTCCGGGTCGGTGACCAGCCCCAGCAGGTCCAGCCACGCGTCCACGGTGAAATCGGGTGAGGTGGCCGCCAGCAGGAGGTTTCGCACCAGCGCGCGGAAGGCCGGGATCCCCGTGCTCCCATCCACCTCCACGTTCGCGACGATGGACTCGAGGTCGATGGCCGAGGGGAGATCGCGCAGCGCGCCGAGCAGCGCGTCGTCGGCCAGGAGGGCCCTCACGAGCGCGAGGACCGGCGGCCCCTCGCAGGACGCCGCCAGCCTGCGGAGGCCCGCCATCGTCTCGGCGTAGGGCGCGCCGGGGCCCTCGCTCGCGACCCAGCGAAGGGAGCGCGCGCCGAAGTCCTGAAGGCGCCCGTCGCTGTCGAGACCGGCGCCCGCGGCGGCGAGGTCATGCAGCGAGCCGGCGGGCAGCGCGGCGACCAGATCGATGGCGGTCTTCACGAAGTCGGCGCGCGCCGCGGCGCCCAGATCTTCGCTGAGCACCTGCCGCAGGCTCCCCAGCTCGCCCGCGTCGAGCAGATGGCGAACGCCGGGGATCATCGCGTCCACGGATGGGCAGCGATCGGTCGACTCGGTGACCGGCGCGTCCACGTCCTGGGCGCCGCAGCCCGCGATCGACGCGGCCAACGCCCAGGCGGCGATGACGCCCGGCCAGCGGTGCCGGGGGATGAGAGCGCGTGCCATGGCGCATCCTCGCACAGACCGCGGCGTCTTTCTCGCCCCGGCGGCGACCGTCGGCAGGCGACCGAACCCGCGGCGGGTCGCCGGCCCTCTGCACCGCAGCGAGTTCACGGGCCCAGGCGCGCGGCACGCAAAGTTTGCAGATGTTGAACCATCGCCCCCCCGCGGGTCGGGGTGGTTCGCTGCGCTCTGTCGGAGATGGCACGGGGTGTGCAGCCCCATGTCACGCCGGCAGGCGGACGGGCCCGGCCGGCACCGAGAAAGCCGTTGAGTTTGCGAGCGTGACCCGCACCTCGCACGCAACCTGCCCAGCTCTTCGGGGGCGAACGCTGGGCAGGTTGTCCTTTCTCGGGCTGCGGCGCGCCGAGGGCTCGGCCGCGCGCTTGCCGGCGGTCGCGCGCCGCTACGACGCCGTCGGCTCGGCTTCGCGGAGGGCTTCGGGGCCGAAGCTCATCGGCAACAGCTCGTCGAGCCGCGTCCGGTGCCGCGCGTCACCGCGGTGAGCCAAGACGACCGTCATCTCCGCGCCGAACTCGCGCAGGGTTTGCCTGCACAGGCCGCAGGGGCTGACCGGCGACGCCGTGTCGGTCGCGATGGCCACCGCCTCGAGCTCCCGCTCCCCGGCCGAGATCGCCGCGCAGACCGCCGAGCGCTCAGCGCACGCCCCGACGGGGTACGAGGCGTTCTCGACGTTCGCGCCGGCGTAGACTCGGCCGCTCTTGCCGCGCACGGCCGCGCCGACGAAGAAGCGGCTGTAGGGCGCGTAGGCGTTGTCGCGGACGGCCCACGCCGCCGCCACCAGGGCATCCTCCAGGGCCTCGGCCCCCGCGGACGGCGCGCTCACGCGGGCCCCGCCTGACTCAGACCCGCCGCGAGGCTCTCGATCACCGCGAGCAGCCGCGGCCCCGCCTCGTTGGCGATCTCCTTGACGTCGCCATGATCCAGCAGCGTGTCCTTGACCCCCGCCGCCGCGTTCGACACGACGCTGATCGCCGCGACCCGGACCCCCATGTGCCGCAGCGCGATGGCCTCCGGCACCGTCGACATGCCGACCACGGAGGCGCCCAGCAGGCCCAGCATCCGCACCTCGGCCGGCGTCTCATAGGAGGGCCCGCTCATCATCGCGTACACGCCATGGTTCAGCGTGACCCCCGCCCGGGTGGCCGCCTGGTCGATGCGCGCGCCCAGCTCGGCGTCGTAGATGTGCGACATGTCCGGGAAGCGCGGCCCCAGGCGCTCGTCGTTTGGCCCCTGAAGCGGGTTCTCACCCGTCATGTTGATGTGGTCGACCAATCGGCAGAGGCAGCCAGGCCCCAGCCACGGGCGAATGCCCCCGGCCGCGTTCGTCAACAGCACCGACGTCACGCCGAGATGGGCCAGCAGGCGCACCCCGAAGACGACGTCGCCCAGCGGGTGGCCCTCATATCGATGGATGCGACCCGACAGCACGGCGACCCGCAAGCCCGCGATCTCGCCGCAGAGCAGCTCGCCCGCGTGCCCGATCACGGTCGTCACAGGCATCCCGGGGATGTCGGCGTAGGGGATGGCGACGGCGCCCTTCACCAGCTCGCCGATGGCGCCGAGGCCGCTGCCCGCGACGATGCCGAGCACCGGCGGCTCAGCGCAGCGCGCGCGGATGGTAGCGCGGGCGCCGTCGAGGCGCGCGATGATGTCGACTGCTTCGGTCATGGGAGAGGTCCTGGGGCTCAAGTCTGGTCAGCCGATCCGCGCGATCACGAGGGGCGCGCGGGGCGGCGGCGTGGCGCTGACAACGAATGCGCGGGCGATACGCGCAAGGATCGCGGGCGCTGGCGGCCCGCCGGCCCCATGGAGCACCGTCGCCAGCCGCCCGCCCGCGCGGACCTGCGAGCCCACCGGCGCGTCGATGCGAATCCCGACCGCGTGGTCGATGGCCTGGTCCGCGCGGCTTCGGCCGGCACCGAGTGCTACCGCGGACAGGCCGATCTCTAGCCCGTCGATGGCGCTCACATAGCCCGTCGCCGTCGCGTCTACCCCGGTGTGTCCGGCCGGCGGCGGCAGCGCTGAGTCGTCGCCGCCGTGAAGCGCGACCATCTTGCGCCAGCGGGCCAGCGCGCTCCCGTCGTCCAGGGTCGCGGCGACGAGGGCTTGCCCCTCCTCGGCACCGACGCCGCGCGCCAGCTCGACCATGGCGCCGCCCAGGGTCACGACCAGCTCGCGCACATCCGCCGGGCCACCGCCCCCGAGCACCTCGATAGACTCGACCACCTCGCAGGCGTTTCCGACCATCCGCCCCAGCGGCTCTTCCATGCGGGTCAAGAACGCGATGACGCGCTTGCCCATGCTCTCGCCCACGTCGACCATCGCCTTGGCGAGCCGGCGCGCGTCCTCCGCGGTCTTCATGAAGGCGGCGTTGCCCACCTTCACGTCCAAGACCAGCCCCTCGATGTCCTCGGCGAGCTTCTTGGACATGATGCTGGCGGTGATGAGCGGGATGGACTCGACGGTCCCGGTGACGTCGCGCAGGGCATACAGGCGCTTGTCGGCCGGCGCCACCTCACCGGTCTGGCCGATGATCGAGCAGCCGACCTCGGCCAGCACCGCGCGAAACTCGGCGATGTCCAGATCGGTCTTGTAGCCAGGGATGGCCTCGAGCTTGTCGAGCGTGCCGCCGGTGTGGCCCAGGCCGCGGCCGGAGACCATGGGCACGATGCAGCCACAGGCGGCTGCGGCTGGGGCCAGGGGCAGCGAGATCTTGTCGCCCACGCCGCCGGTGGAGTGTTTGTCGACGCGACCACCGCCCAGGGAGGACAGGTCGAGCACGACGCCGGAGCGGAGCATCGCGTCGGTCCAGGTGGCCGTCTCGCGGGGGTCCAGGCCGCGGAAGAAGATCGCCATCGCCAGCGCCGCCATCTGGTAGTCGGGCAGGCGGTCGGCGGAGTACTCGGCGATCAGCCAGCGGATCTGCTCGTCGGCGAGCGCCGCCCCGTCGCGTTTGGCCGCGATGATCTCAACGATGCTGTGCACGGGGACCTGGGTCTAAGAAGGTGTTCCCATATTCGGACCGAGCGGGGCGCCCGCGACGTCTTTTCA
>CAZNZH010000052.1:12071-13271 GCA_964577445.1 uncultured Myxococcales bacterium | reverse complement strand
CCTGAAAAGACATGAGCCAGCCACGCGACGGGAGAATATGGGAACACCTTCTGAGGGCGGCGGGGGGCCGGGCTGCGCAGGGTCAAGCGGCACCGAGGCGCGCGGCGGCCCAGGGGACGGGGACCGGCGCGGCAGGCGGCGCCGCGCTCAGTTGGCCACGACGAAGCTCGCGGCCCACGCCGGGCGCGCGGGCTGGGTGCCCTCGTTCAGCATCTCGCGCCACTCGGAGTCGGGGACCCGCCGGATCTCGGGCACGTCCAGCTCGTAGTAGGTGAACACCGGGCCGACGTAGGCCTCGGGGCCCTCGCAGGTCTCGGCGGTCAGCACCATGAGCTGCACGTTGCCGGTGCCCACATGGAGCACGTCCGGGCCTGGCAGGGGGCCCGAATTGGGGTTGGTGTGGACGTCCGCGATGGTGGGCTTCCAATCGGCCACGGCCTCGCTGCCCCCGAAATAGAGGGTCGGGTACCAGCCCGAGTAGACCGGCGAGCCGCAGCCCGGGTCCGCGTTGATGGTGCCTTGCAAAAACGCGATCTCGGCGGCGGTGTACGCCTCGCCCTGGAGGCTCTTGGTGGCCATGACCTCAAGCTGCGCCATCACGGAGCTCCAGCCGGCGAAGAAGGTGCTGATGCGCTCGGCCTCCCAGGTCTCGCTGTCGGGGACGTTGGCGAGGGTCTGGGCCACCAGCGCGCCGACGTCGCCCATGCGCGCGAAGAACTCCGGGTAGGGCTCGACGTAGCCGTCAGGGTGCTCGCAGACCACGCCGCCGGTGTAGGACTGCTTGGCGTAGAGGAGCGTGTCATGGCGGAGCTGCGCCCACGAGCCGAGCTGGGTGTTCAGCACGCGGTCACGCCACGCCGGGGAGCGCATCGGCTCGGGGAAGGCCGTGTCGGTGGTCGGCGGATTGAGCGTGCGCAGGGCCGACAGCCACAGGTTGTAGACGTTGGACGTCCAGAACGCGGGCTCGTAGGAGTCGACCAGGAAGCGCAGCGCGTGGAGGTTGCCATGGTACGGGAAGCGGGCGAGCTCGTCGGCGAGATGCGGCAGCGCTTGGTCTTGGCCCAGCACGAAGAGCGCGTCCAGCGGGTTCGGCAGCACGCGGGGGATCTTGGCGCCGTCGACGATGACGCGGTCGTAGACCACGTTTGAGAAGACGTGGCTGTCGACGACGAAGCGCTGGCCGAGCAACGCGAAGCTGGG